>JAABRW010000320.1 GCA_011390695.1 Desulfotignum sp. | reverse complement strand
TGCATGAGGTGCTGGCCCAGTACGCGGAAACCCACATCACAGACTAGTGGGGGGGTCACCCTACTGATTGATTTTTCTGATCATGCGGGCGGCTTTGGGATGGCTGGGGGACAGCAAAAGAGCATAACTGTATTTGTCCAGGGCTTTGTACAATATGCCCTGGTCATAGTAGAGATCACCCAGTGTCACTTTGATATCGGCATCCTTTGGCAGTTCCCTTTCTGCCCTTTCCATTACATGGATGGCATTTCGTATATCATTGTGTTTGTGAAAAAACCGGTAAATCTGATAATACCAGGATCTTTTCTGACGGGCCTGTATTTCCGGATCATGCACAGCAGACACCGGCACGGCTTCGATCAGATCAAGGCATTGCAGATACCGGGCTATGGCATTTTCAACCTCCCCGGTATCAAATAAAAAACCGGCAAAAGCAATGGCAGTTCCGGGTGTATCCGGGATGGCCTGTGCAATATCCTCCCGGTCCACACCTGCCACAATCATGGCGGTGAGCACACGGTCCATGAACTTCTCATCCAGTGCCAATGTTCTGCGCATATACGTGAGCCCTTTTTCCCTGTTTTCTCCGGCCAGAAGCCAGGTGGCATACTGAAAGGTATAATCCGCCCGGGTCCTGTCATAGGCCATGCTTTTTTCAAATCCCAGCTCAGCTCTTTGTTTCTGGTCCTGCCGTGCAAGAAAATTGGCAAACCGCCCCAGGTACAGTGAATTCAGGGGGTCACGATACAGGGCCGCCGTAAAAAGCTGTTCCGCACGTTTTTCATCCCCCTGAAACCAGGCAATATCTGCAGACGTAAACCGCGCCCCTGCATGAAACAGATCAAACCGGGCGGTTAAACCGGCGATTTTATCAATTTTGTCATAGATTTCAGCCGAAGTGCTCTGGGTTACAGGGTAATTTTTAATGGTATTGTAGTAAAAACGGCCCACAAGATGTGACAGGTTAAAATAGACCATGGCAAGGAAGATAACACACAGCCCTCCCGCCAGAATTGGTTTTACTGCCCTGAACTGCACCAAGGGGAGCAGGGTTTCCCGGCTGTCTTGCCTCTGGCTGGTATGGGCGGATGCCACCAGCATGCCTGCCGCAAAAAAGAACCACAGGCCGTTGGCACCGATGTGCAGGTTAAAATCGGTACCACTGTGCACCAGTATGGCCACCAGGGCCGACATACTGCCGATATACAGATAAATGGAAAATGCATCCCGCCGCTGTTTGAAAACCCTGTATGTTTTAAAAAATATCACCGCCAGAAACAGGCCTGCCAGAAAAAAACCGATAACACCGCCTTCTGCAAGCAGTTCCAGATAATCATTGTGGGCGTGGGTCAAAAACCGGTCACTGATGATGGTGCGGTACAACGGATACACATGGGAAAAAGCGCCCATACCTGATCCGGTAAATGCAAAATCCTGGATCAGGGCCCAGGTATCTTTCCAGAAATCCAGCCGGGACTCATAAATGATGCCATGGGCATTTTTCAACCGGGCAAACCGCTCCAGGATCTGTTCCCAGCCGAACCACCCGATGCTCAGGGCTGCGAGTATGATCATGCCCATGATCAGCAAGGTATTGCCCCGGCTGATTCTGCGCTGGAGCAGAAAACCGGTGAACACCAGCAGTGATACCACCGTACTGATCATGGCCCCCCGGGAAAGGCTCACAAAAATGGACACCACAATGAGCAGGGCGGATGTGCCGATGAGAATATGGATATTGGCTTTTTCCTGGCTGAAAATTTCTGCAATACCTTTTAGCAGTGAGGTGTTGTGAATGCGGGGCCGGTAAAACAAAAACAGCCCCAGCACCATCGGAAACATCATCTCCATCAACCCGGCATAATGGTTGTGGTTGACATAGGGTCCCACCACAATACTGTTGATGGGGGCATGCCGGAACCACAGGGCCATGTCGGTTGTCAGGTAAAACTGCAAAATAGAGGAAAATGCCAGAAGCCCGCCGAAAATTGCAACAACAAACACGGTGGTCCGGAACAGATCTTTTCTGCTAAGCAGCTGCACCGTGAGAACATAAAACAGCACATAGGTGGTATACCGGAAAAACTCGGCCACCGTCGACCCGGGGTGAAGGCTGAGTGTCATAAAAGCGGATGTATCGGTTACGGCCCGGGTGACTGTATGGATCTCAAATGCTCTGGGGGATAAAAAAGCCACCACCGGTGCAGGAAGCGGGACCACCTGAAACAGGATATACCCCAGAAATATCAGGAGCGGGACAATGCCGGGCACCTGGTACAGGGCACCATCATGTCGGAAAACATGCATAAAATACCCCAGCACAGCCACGGCCGCAAGTATTTCCATGACTGCATAAGACCAGGCTTCGGTCGTGCCGAATGCCAGGGGGGTGAACACCAGCAGAAAAAAAAACAGCCGTTTTGACAGCTTAAAAGACATGGTATTCAGGATGTCTCGGAGGTGGATGCGTAGTAATAATCGCCGTAATTATAATAATACCCGCTCTTTTTGGCGTTAAAATAGTTCAACACCACGCCGGTCAGGGGGGCATCCACTTCCCTGAGCTGTTTTACGCCCTTGCCCAGCATTTCATGGGTGGTTTTACCGGCCCAGGTGACCAGGATCACCCCTTCCACCTGTTTGCTCAAAATAACCGGGTCTGTCACACTGGCCAGGGGCGGGGTGTCCACCAGGACCATGTCATATTTCTTGACAGCATCGGACAGCATTTGGGACAGGTTTTTTGATATCAGCAGTTCTGACGGGTTGGGGGGCACAGGGCCTGATGGCATGACATCCATATTCTCCAGGATATTGTGCTGAATGGATGATGCCAGATCCGACATCCCGGCCAGAAACGTGCTCAACCCGGCTGTGTTGTCTAAGGAAAACTGCTTGTGCTGGGTGGGACGGCGCATATCCGCATCCAGCAGCAGCACCTTTTTTCCTGCCTGGGCAATGGAAATGGCCAGGCAGGCAGTCACGGATGATTTTCCCTCCCCCGGCGTCACACTGGTGATAAGCAGGCTTTTGGGCGGGGTATCTGCCGCAGACAAAAACACAGCCGTGCGCATGCCTTTAAAG
>JAABRW010000319.1 GCA_011390695.1 Desulfotignum sp. | reverse complement strand
CCAGGATCGTATCTGACATTGAAAACGTAAATGCTTCACTGGCAAGAAAACTGCCTGAAAATGCCAGAAAGACCGCCTGAGACAACTCAAACAGCATTCTGTTGATCTCCATTATCTCGGTGTCCATTTCCCTGATCCCGTCAATCCTGCATCGTGCCGGCCGCATCGCAAATATCCGGCATCCTGATTTCTGGCCCATCGGGCAGATCAAGGGGCTGCTCTTTTTTAACTCAGCGGTCCGGTTGATCATTTCCTGCCGGTCAGTTGAGGTAAACTGCCGGTTGATCCGGGTGCTCAAATAAACCACCTCCACCAGGTGCATTTCAAAGGACGTCTTGCAGCAAGGGTCCAGCCCTGTGCCGCATTCTTTTTCTTCTTTTTTCCTCAGGTTTTCTGCCTGGCTGTCAATAGATCTGATCAGTGCCTCGTATTCTTCAAAAAAAGGATTCAAATCCACTCTGTTTTTGACTTCAAGCGAGGGCTGCCGGATGGTCAGGCGGCCCGACTGTTTCTTGTAGGCCTTCAGGAGTTTCCACTGGCCGTAGTTGGAGGGATTTGCCTTGGACAGTTTCAATTTCTTAGCGGCCTGTTCAATCTCAAGTCCCCTGCGGATCATGTAGGATATGACAAAGGTGCCGGTCCGCCCCACCCCGTGACGGCAGTGGACCAAAACCTTCTTTCCAAGATAGATTACCTCATCAAGCCACTCAAGGGCCTTTTCAAGTTTTTCCATCTCAGGGATTTCTTCGTCCCACACAGGCAGATGAAACACTTCAAATCCATGACCGGCTTCAAGGTCGTGGAGGTCGCTGAACTCTGCACAGAGATTGACGATGGCATCAATTTCCATCTTTTTGATGTCATCCAGATCCGCATAGGACATGGGGGCAGACCCAACGGCAATATTTTCAGTGATCCATGAAAGGGCATATCCTGTCATGATAGTGTTTCCCAGTTAAATCATACCAGTTAAACGATCGACCTGAAATCACTTCGGCCGTCAATAAATTCTTCTGCCAGGAGATCGATATCCTGGTCTTCTTTCATATACATGTCCATTATTTTAGTTGTCCCCAGAAGCCTGCCGGTTGTCTCCAGGGTTTTTTCCATTTTCTCAAAAGAAACATGCTCGAGCCGGGCATCGATCAGGTCTGACTTAACATCCACGATAAATCCGGACCTGGTCAGTATTTTTTTGATGAACTCAGCCCGGAGAAGCCGTCCTTCAGGGCTTCCGCCGCCGCCTGAAAACCTGAACAGGATATAGTTATTGTCAGGTTCCGCCGTACAACGGGTATCCAGGATGACAAAATGGTATCCAAACCTGAAGTTGACATTCATGTAATCCCTGGCAACAACGGCATAACTTCCAAATGATGCATCATCCGCACTGATGATACCCCCTGCCATGACAATTTTGTCATATTCCTCCCAGTCAAAATGGGTGGTTTCTGTCCAGCAGATGCCTGGGTCCAGAAGGCCTTTAATGACCGCTTTCATGGGCACGCAGGTGATATCATCCGGGGTAATCTGCTTTTGCCTTTCCGGCTGCTTTTTCGTGCCCCCTCCCACATCAAGCAGGTAAAACAGCATGGGAATGCCCAGGATCAGTTGTCTGGCGCCCATTTTTCTGCTCCCGGTACGGCTGCCCATAAAGAACATTTCCTGCACCGCTTTTTCATGGGCAAACCGGATAATATCATGCAGAGACCTGACGCTTTCCGGGACAAAGTCATCAGAGTCAGGATCCTTAAGTTTCAGCGGGCTGGAAAAATTGATCAGATACCGTAACTTGGTTTTAAATGAACTGTCATTAAAGTGTGATTTTTTTTCCTGCGCTGTAGAAGACGAAATGTCCATACATCCTTCATACACTTTCGCCCTGTCAGCATCAACAGTCACTGGCTTTCCATCAGTCAGGTCGTCAAATCCTTTTTTTACATTGACAATGGCAGGAATATGGAATTCCCTTAACACGGATGAAAAATGACCAGCCCTGCTGCCGGACCTGATGACCACTGCCCCGAGCCTGTGAACGGCCGTGACAAACCCGGGCGCTGCATGCTCAGCTGCAAGTACTGCGCCTTGGGGAACATCAGGCAGCTTTGAAAGGTCTTCAAGAAAAAAGACAGGGCCTGCGCCAATGCCGGGGCATATGGTTTCTGCATTGGCGCAGATCACTTGTGTATCCGGCAAAGATGCCGGCTTCTCTTCTTTTTCCGGCGGCAGGGGTAAATTCAGCGGCCTTGCCTGGAGAATATAGAGGTTTCTGTCTTTATCCATACACCACTCAATATCCTGGGCTGTGTTAAAAAAGGTCTCTATTCTGATCCCCCAGCGTCCAAGTGCCAGGATATCAGCGCTTTCAATTGAGGGGCTTTCGGCTTTGACCGTATCAAGCATCACTGTCCGGGTCTGCTGGTCTGGATCCAGTATCACCTGCCTGTCTTTTCTGGCAATTTGCATATGATCGATGGTCAATGATGATTTGCTTATTCTGAATACATCACAAGGGGTTTGTCCGTCAACCAGCAGGCTTCCCTGCCCCCATACCGAGTGGACCAGCAGATTATCTGGAAACTGCATGTTGGTATCCCTGGTATAGACCACGCCGGATGAGATGGCATCGATCATTTCAAGGACCAGGACCGCCATGGGGGTCTCGCTGTCCAGGATTCTGTGGCTGATCCTGTAAAAGAGGGCCTGTTCAGAATATTTCCCGGCGATGACCTCTTTGTATCCTGTCACAATATCTTCATCTTTGACATTGATCAGGGTTTTGTACTGTCCTGCAAATGACGTGCTGGTGTCCTCCCTGACGGCGCTGCTGCGCAGGGCAATGCCGGTCCTGTCAGTAACGTCTTTTCTCAGAATTTTCAGGCTTTGAAAGACAGCATCTTCGATATCCACAGGAACTGCAGCGTTCATTATCAGGGCTTTGATTTTTCCAGCAGTTTGTTTCAGAGAATGAGGGTCGGTAATGTCCAGTTCGGCCAGCAGGCGGTTGACAGGTTCCTGCAGATCGTTGAATGCCATAAAATAATGAAACGCATTGGTTGTGATGACAAATCCCTGAGGCACCGGC
>JAABRW010000318.1 GCA_011390695.1 Desulfotignum sp. | reverse complement strand
CACTGCGGCAAAAAAATCCGCGCCGGTGCGGTCCATCTTGTTAACAAAAGCCATCCTGGGAACCTTGTACCGGTCAGCCTGGCGCCACACTGTTTCAGACTGGGGCTCCACCCCTCCCACAGCACAGAAAACCCCGATGGCCCCGTCCAGAACCCGCAGTGCCCGTTCCACTTCAACCGTGAAGTCCACATGGCCAGGGGTGTCGATAATCTGGATCATGGACTGATCCCACTGACAGGTGGTAACCGCTGATGTGATGGTGATTCCCCGGTCCTGCTCATCCTGCATCCAGTCCATGACAGCTTCGCCGTCATGGACTTCGCCCAGTTTATGGGATTTTCCGGTATAATACAGAATCCGCTCGGTCACAGTGGTCTTGCCTGCATCGATATGGGCCATAATACCGAGATTTCTGATCTTTGATATATTTTTTTTCTGGTTCATTTTACTATTATTTTATTTTGATACGCTTTGGTTTATGAAAAATATTTTATTATATATCATGAAATTGTAACAATATAATACTGTGATCTAAAATGGTATTTGATACAGTATTGTATATGGCCTGTCAAGAAAATAGCTTGCAAAACCCGGCCTGGTTTAATAAAATTGCAGGTCTTAATCAAAAGCACATATCTTGAATAAACACCCATGGCCTGAGAAACCACAACAAATGATGAAAGTATAAGCAGTCAAGTATTGGCTTAGAACTTAACACTTAACACTTAACACTTTCATATAAACCCCTTATTGGATAACCCCTTTAATTATTAGAGATAAATTATTACACAGCGCTGTATGCACTATGTTCAGGAGAAACAAGATTTCATGATACCCGGGTTTGAAAAAATTGTGGAAGAAAGAATCAAAAATGCCCAGAAAGAAGGGGCATTCGATAATCTGGCGGGCAGCGGCAAACCCCTTGTTTTTGAAGATGAAAGCCAGGTTCCGGATGACTGCCGTCTGGCGTATAAAATACTGAAGAATGCCGGGTTTCTGCCGCCGGAAATTGAACTGAAGAAAAAAATCACCGAGGCGGAACTGCTGCTTGAAGCCACGGATGCCTCATCCGGGCAGCATCTGGAAATCAAAAAAAAACTCAATTATCTGCTGACAAAGCTTGATACGATCCGGGGGGGTATCTCTCCTTTGCTCACAGACACATACAGGGAAAATATCATCAGAAAATTATCATGACACTGAAAAACACAGACAAAGAAGGATTGTTCAAAAACATTTTTATCGGGTACCTCATTGTGCTGCTCCATGTGCTTCTGCTGGCAGGCATCGGGCTTTCTGTGGTATTCATAAAAGGGGTATTCACCTACCTGCCCTGGATCATGGGCGGTACTGCCGTCCTGGTGCTTGTTATTGCCTGGCTCTTTTACCGGCGGATGCAGAAAGGTTCCTCCCAGATAAAAGACATGCTTTCCAATGCCCAAATGCAGGATCGAAACATTGAAGTCAGCCTGCTTGGCGGACTTGCAGCATTCAAGATCAATGCAAAGGAAAACACGGGGCTTCTGCCGGACAGCCCCGGTAACCAGGAAAACACCCGGCTCATTGAAACAGAGGCTGACAGAACGGAACGTAAAATGCATCAGCTGGATGACCTGTATGAAAAAGATCTGATCACAAAAGAGGAGTTTGAAAAAGCAAGACAAACCATAATCCAGGGATAAGGACAGTATCATGGAAAAAATCAGGCTCGCCCTTCTGGCAGGGGGCATATCTTCAGAAAGATCCGTTTCTTTGAACAGCGGCAATCAGGTATTTGACGCCCTTGACAAGGACAAATACGACATTTTGCGCTATGATCCCAAAACAGATCTGCCCGGACTGGTCATGGATGCCCCCAAAATCGATGCTGCCCTGATCATCCTGCACGGCCCGTTCGGAGAAGACGGCACAGTCCAGGGCCTCCTGGATCTGCTGAATATTCCCTACCAGGGGGCCGGTGTCCTGGGATCGGCTGTGGCCATGAACAAACTGCTGTCCAAACGCCTGTATCAGGGAGCGGATATCCCCACCCCCGACTTTCGCTCTTTTGGTACCAAAGATACCATTGACATACCGGAAGTGATCCGGGAACTGGGCCTGCCCATGGTGGTGAAACCGGTCTGTGCCGGCTCCAGCGTGGGCATGACCATCGTAAAAGAAATGCAGGACTTGGACAGTGCGGTTCAGGAAGCATTTGCCCATGATGACACCATCATCATGGAAGCCTACATCAAAGGCATTGAACTCACCTGCGGTGTGCTGGGAAACGAGAACCCGGAAGCGCTGCCCGTGATTGAAATCATTCCGGGCCAGGGCCATGAATATTTTGATTTTACAGCCAAGTATGTGGCAGGAGAAACCGAAGAAATCTGTCCGGCCCGCATTGATCCTGAAACCACCCGACAGGCACAGGATCTGGCAGTTAAAGCACACCAGGCCCTTTTTCTCAAAGGCTATTCCCGCACCGACATGATCCTGAAAAAAGAAGAGATCTTTGTTCTGGAAACCAACACCATCCCGGGGATGACTGCCACCAGCCTGTACCCCCAGTCTGCCGGGGCAGCCGGGTATTCTTTTTCACAATTGCTGGACAAACTGGTCCAGCTGGCCATTGAAGAACACAACAATTCAAATCTAAGGAGAAGCAAATGAAAATCCTTGTAGTGGGCGGTGGCGGCCGCGAACACACCCTGGTATGGAAAATCGGCCAAAGTCCCCTGGTTGAAAAAATCTATTGCGCACCCGGCAATGCCGGAACCCGGGATCTGGCAGAACCGGTTCCTGTTGATGCCGAAGATATCCAGGCCCTGGCTGCATTTGCAAAGGACAATGACATTGATCTCACCGTGGTGGGACCTGAAGGCCCCCTGGTCAAAGGCATTGCCGATGTATTTGAAGAACAGGGCCTTGCCGTGTTCGGCCCCAGCCGTGCAGCGGCCCGGCTGGAGGGCAGCAAGGTGTTTTCTAAAAATCATATGCAGAAATACAATATTCCCTGCGCCATGGGAAAAGCCTTTACCGATCCAGCCAAAGCAAAGGCATATGCCAGGTTTTTAGGAACCCCCTGCGTGGTCAAGGCCGACGGCCTGGCTGC
>JAABRW010000317.1:2674-3104 GCA_011390695.1 Desulfotignum sp. | reverse complement strand
GCGATCATATAATAATGACTAAACCAGGAATTAACCGTCCATTGGTGATCAAAACCAGTCCAAAAAAAGTACCCGTCACCCATATCCGTACGAACCTGACTACCGCAGGAATATCCAGATCAAGATATTTTGAGCTTCTGGATAGCCTTTCTTAACCGCCTGAAAGGTTGCAACGGTGCAATATGCTTTCCTTATTGTCGTTATTGGGGGTAAAGTAGAATGAACATAGGTTCCATATCTTTTCCTTCATATCCTGACATCCTGCAGTGGATGAGCTGGCAAGAAAAATATGTAAAGATCTGGACTCTCGGGGTCACATATGACACCACACAGCTGGACATTCCAGAGCTTGAACGGGGGGGTAATATAGCGGGGTCAAGATCGGCCCTGGCGTGATAGGGGCATTTACAAGCCCGAACCTGATCCCGAA
>JAABRW010000317.1:0-2665 GCA_011390695.1 Desulfotignum sp. | reverse complement strand
TAACTGGGGTCAGGCTTGCGTTATTGTCGTTATTTCAGCCAGCCCTTGATAAATAAGGCGTTTAGCCAATAACGACAATAACGCAAGCCTGATCCCGAACGACTATTCCGCAGTGGTTTGCAGAATAGTCTTGACTTTCCCGCAAAATATTGCAGTATGGCCGCATGGAAAGATTTCAAAAGCCGTATATCATCAAAGACCTGGAAAAAAAAATGGTCTTTATCACCGGCCCCAGGCAGGTGGGAAAAACCTGGCTGGCAAAGGATATTGCCCGGGCTTTTCCCAACAGTGTCTACCTGAACTATGACAGTGCCGGGGACCGGAAGATCATTCGCGAAGAGGCCTGGCTGCCGGAGACGGATCTGCTGATTCTGGACGAACTTCACAAAATGAAGGGATGGAAAAACTATCTTAAAGGGGTGTATGATACCAGAGCGGCAGGCATGCGGATGCTGGTGACCGGCAGCGCCCGCCTGGAAGCATTCAGGCAGCAGGGGGATTCTCTGGCCGGCCGTTTTTTCAGGCACAGGCTGCTGCCGTTTTCACCGGCTGAAATCAGCCAGGTCAATGCGCGCCTGGATCCAGATTTGTTCCTCAGCCGGGGCGGGTTTCCAGAGCCTCTTCTTGCAGATACCGATACCGATGCCGACCGGTGGCGCATGCAGTATGTTGACGGCCTGGTGCGGACCGATATCCTCGATTTTGAGCGAATTCACGATTTTAAGGCGATTCAGCTGATCCTTGATCTGCTGCGGTCCCGGACCGGGTCACCCATTTCTTATCAGTCCATTGCCGAGGATGTCGGGGTGGCACCCAATACCGTCAAAAAATATATCCAGATACTGGAATCCCTGTTTATCGTATTCAAGGTCACCCCGTATGCCCGCAATATTGCCCGGTCGGTTGTAAAATCCCCGAAAATCTATTTTTATGATACGGGCATGGTGAACAGTGATGATGAAGGGGTTGTATTTGAGAACATGGCTGCACTGTGCCTGTTAAAGCATGTATGCGCAAGGGTTGACCTTGAGGGCAGGCCTGCCTCACTGCACTATGTGCGGACCAAGGACGGTGCTGAAGTTGATTTCTGCCTGGTGCAGGACAACACCCCTGAACTGCTGATCGAAGTCAAGAGATCAGATGCGCGGCCGGCCCCTGCCCTGGTAAACTTCAGCAAACGGTACGGTATCCCGGCCACCCAGCTGGTGCTGCATCTGAAACATGAGCGTGTGGACAAAACGGTCAGGATCTGTCAGGGCATGAAATTTCTTGCGGCGCTGTAGCGTGTTGTGGGGTCACCCCATATCAACAACCCATATCAAATTTGAATTTGACAAACAATCTACCAACGTTTACAATATACCTAAACTTGGCCATATGTAACAAGAGAGGTATAAAATGCAAAATGCTACTTTACATATCAAAGTAAAACCAGAAATAGCCGAAGGTCTGAAACTGCTATCAAAGAAAAGAGAGACCTCTGTTGGAGAACTTGTAAGGCAAGCTGTTTTTTCATGCTATCAGGTTGAGCTTCTTGGACTCAACCAAATACAAAAACAGGCGATTGCGGCATTTCAGGGCAAATATATAAGTCTTGGAAAACTGGCCGAAGAAATGGGAATGAATGTTTTGGATATCCGTACCTGGCTCGAAGAACACGATATTGTACAAAATAATTGTTTTCAGGAAAGCGACATAGAAAATGCCTGAAAAATCCTGGTATTTTGATACTGTTTCCCTCTGTAATTTTTTACTCTCCGGAGCTGATTCACTTTTAAAAATAAGATATCACAAATGCGGATTCATCACATGGGAAGTATATGATGAAATATGCGCGGGATTTGATAAATATCCAACACTGAAAAAGCTTGAAAAATTACTCAGTGATAAGACATTAACACCTGTTTCTTTATCAGATCAGGCCAGGCAATTATATTCCGCTCTGATGATCCATTTGGGCAGAGGCGAGGCGTCATGTCTTGCCATAGCAGAAGTATCCAACGGAATTGTAGTAACCGATGATCGTGCAGCAAGGCTCCAATGTAACCATTCACATATACCGTTTACTGGAACCATAGGCATATTAAAGGCATGTGTGAAAGATGGTGCAATAGATTTACGCCAGGCTGATATGTATCTTGATAAGATGATCAAACAAGGGTTTTATTCTCCGGTTCGAAGCATATCTGGAATCATTTGATCCGTTGGGGCAGGCAGCACCGAGATCGCCCACGCCCAGTACTATATTGTCGTTATTGGGGAGGGAGGTATTAGGTGTTGGAGTCGTTGACAAACGATGTGGCAGGATTTAAGATGTGAAAACATGTGGGTGGCATGAGTTATTGAAAACAAGAGCAAGTGCCGGTATGACTCAGGAAGATGTCGCAAGGATAAAAACAGATGGACAAACCAGCAGCAGCCTCTCAGACAATATCAAACCGAAGCCTTATACTTCCCTACGGGGTCCCGTATTTTGCCTATGTGGGGATTGCCGTGCTCGCCCAGGACCGGGTTCCGGATGAAATTCGGTATCTGTTGAAAATCATCGTTGTGCCCGTGCTTTTGTACTGGGCATGGAAATGGTATGTTCCTTTGTCAGGGCCGCTAAAGGCGGCCGGCTCGGTTATTTACGGCATAATTTTCGGGGTGGCGGGCCTGGCGGTGT
>JAABRW010000316.1 GCA_011390695.1 Desulfotignum sp. | reverse complement strand
CCAGGTTTTTGGCAAATAATCCCGGATTGAAACCGGTCAGATCAGCCAGTGTTGAAAAAGCAGCCTGATCCATGGTCTTGCCGGACTGGTTCAAAATTTTTCTGGCAATATTCTGGAGCACTGACCGCTGGTCATCCAGATCCGCTTTTCTGGCACCCTGGGCCACAGTGCAGTCGATTATCAATCCTGATGTGTCCAGTATTTTGCATATTTTTCTGCGCCGATCCAAAGAAGATGTGGTCATCACAAGAAAATTTTCCTCTGGTATACCTTTTTCCACAAGGTCTGCCAGTCGGGAAAGGTCCTTTTCTGAATACAAAATTTCCCCGGGACCCGCTTTGGTTGAAAAAACAGGAGCGTGTTTCACGGCAGTGATTTTTTTGCCCGGAAAAAAAGAAAAAGTTGTGACCTGTTCAATGATATCTCCCATGGGAGTGGACCGGCCATCCAGAACGTCCAGGTTACCCCCGCCGGAATCTTTTTTGAGCAGAAAAGATTGTAATTGTTCAAAACTTTCCTGGACCAGAAAACCGTCGCCTGCCACCAGTATGCATCCGGGCAGTGTGGTATCACGTTGGGCCATCCATTTTTCCAGGCCGGTGTGTTTAACGGTCGGCATGGGAAGATCTGACCAGTTTTACCATCACCGCCAGGGCGATAAAAAAAACCACAATCCCGATTCCCTGGGACATGGAAAAAAAATCAAAGAAAAAATCACCTCTGAAATCTCCCCGGAAAAATTCAATGATGAACCGGAAAACACTATAGATCATGACATAGCTTAAAAACACCATGCCATGGAAACGTTTATGTTTCTGGATCCATATCAGAATAAAAAACAGAGCCAGGTTGGATGCTGCCATATATATCTGGGTGGGATGCAGAAACATATGCAAAGGTGCCAGGCTGTCAGGATGGGTGAATTTAACAGCAAAAGGAAGATCACACTGCCGGCCGTAGCAGCACCCGGCAAAAAAACATCCCAGCCTGCCGATGGCATGTCCCAGTGCAACACCAGGGGAGATACTGTCCGCGGTTTTGAAAAATGAAAGTTTTTTCATTCTGATCAACACCACTGATCCGGCCACACCCCCGATGAATCCCCCGAAAAAAACCAGTCCCCCTTTCCAGATTTTAACTATATCCAAAAGATTGGATTGAAACTCTTCAATATTGATGAGCACATACA
The DNA here is from genome assembly GCA_011390695.1 of Desulfotignum sp. The sequence continues at coordinate 1,931 of JAABRW010000316.1, read as the reverse complement.
GCAACCGGGCCCCCAGAAGACCACACACCAGGACCACAAAAAAAAGATCGGAAATGTCATCGGGTTTTATGTCATAAAACCGGGCATTGCGCTTGGAAAACCAGACAGCTGCCATAAATCCCAGGGCAAGAAACAGCCCGTATGTATAGAGACTGAAGCTGCCGAAGTTAAACAGAATGGGATGCATATTACCTCTGATTTAAAAATCGGGTATTTTTTTGAATACCACATGATATATAAGGACAGCCATGCCCACACTGATGGCGGCATCTGCCACATTAAAGGCCGGCCAGTGGGCCGTGCCCACATAAAAATCCAAAAAATCCACCACATGCCCGTACCGAAACCGGTCCACCAGGTTGCCCACAGCTCCGGAAAAGATCAGGGCCAGGCCATAGGACAGCGCAATATGGGTTCTGGCAACCCGGGTATAGAACCAGCAGATGAACAGGGCCACCACAGATGACAAAAAAAGAAACACAATTTTCCGCACCAGGTCCGACTGGGTGGCAAAAAAGCCGAATGCACCGCCGGGATTCAGCACATGGGTGATATGAAAAAAATTATCAATCACCACAATATATTCGTGCAGGGCCAGGTGCATGACAATCCATTTTTTGGTTATCTGGTCAACCAGGACAATCACAGCGCTCACAAGAATCAGGCGTATGATTTCTTTTTTTCCCACAACAGCCCTTTATTACAGGATCTGCTGCAGAGCGGCTGCACACCGGTCACAGGCTGTGGGGTGATTTTCGTCCTGTCCGATGGCATTGCTGAACCGCCAGCACCGTGCACATTTTTCTCCTGTTGCTTTTTTTACTGCGATTTCAAGGCCCTGGATCTCTTTTCCCATAAAAGCGCCCGGTTCCATATTTTCAACTATTCTGGCCGAAGAAACAATAAAAATATCAGACAGGTCCTGGTCCAGATTCCGGAGCAGTTCTTTAAGATCCCCGTCCGGCACGCTTATTTCTAATGCCGCGTCCAGGGGGTGGCCGATGAGCTTGGTTTTCCTCGCATCCTCCAGGGCCCTGGTCACCTCGGACCGCAGGGCCAGGATCTGTTTCCATTTGTCTGCCAGGGTGTGGTCCTGCCATCGGGGATCAGGCACAGCCATGGGCTCCATGTGCACACTTTCTTTTTCAGCCTCCCCAAGGGGCATATGGGAATAAATTTCTTCTGCAGTAAAGGGCAGAATCGGTGCCATGATCTTTACCAGAGCGTCCAGAATACAGGCCATGACAGTCTGGGCATCTTTTCTTTGGGGACTGGCCGCAGGAGAGGTATAGAGCCTGTCTTTGATGATATCCAGGTAAAAAGCCGACAAATCCACCACACAGAAATTGTGCAGGGCATGGTAAATGGTATGAAACTCATAACTTTCATAAGCCTGCACCGATTTTTGCGTCACCTGAAACAGCCGGTGCAGGATAAACCGGTCCATCTCACACATGTCGGATATGGGCCTGACGTCGGTCTTCAGGTCAAAATCACTGACATTGCCCAGCATGAACCGGCAGGTGTTCCGGATCCTGCGGTAGGCGTCAGACAACTGCCTGATGATATTATCGGAGATGCTCACATCTCCCCTGTAGTCGGCAGAGGCCGCCCACAGGCGCAGAACATCGGCACCGTACTGCTTGATCACCTTTTCCGGGGCCACCACATTGCCAACAGACTTGGACATTTTGTGCCCTGCCTCATCCACCACAAATCCATGGGTCAAAACAGCTTTGTACGGGGCTTTACCCGTACGGCCCACCGCTGTAAGCAACGAAGAGTGGAACCATCCCCGGTGCTGGTCAGATCCTTCCAGGTACATGTCTGCGGGTCGCTGCAATCCTGACCGTTCGGCAAGCACAGCCGCGTGGCTGACCCCGGAGTCGAACCACACATCCAGGATGTTGTGGTCCTTGGTAAATTCTGCA
>JAABRW010000315.1 GCA_011390695.1 Desulfotignum sp. | reverse complement strand
GGGGACAGAAAAAAGCCCTGTCCCGACAGGCTGCCGCTGTGGTGGCAGAGCGGCTGGCTGCCTATGAAGAAGTGGTTTATACCGCCATTACCGAAGTGGAAACCAGTCTGGCTGCGGAAAAACACCAGGCTGCACACATTCTTTTGCTGACAGAGCAGCTGGAAACCGCCCGGCAGGCCCTGGCAGAAGCCCGGCGCCGCTATATCAAGGGACTGGATCCCTTTATCCCGTTTCTGACCGAACAGCTCAATGTCCAGGAACTTGAGATCCGCCTGCTGGAGCAGAACGCCTTATTGATAAAAAACCGTATCACCCTTTACCGTGCCCTGGGAGGAGACTGGCAGGCCATTGTTTCCCCCATGCCCAAGGAAACGCCATGACGTCGTCTTCTCATATAAAAACACCGCTTTTCAAGCGCATCATCCGCTTTCTAATTCCGGTCATCATTATTGCCGCCGGTGTATTCATTGCCCGGCATCTGTATGACACACGGCCGGTTGCCAGCCGGGGACGCCCCCAGATCCCCCCGCCCCTGGTGGAAACAGCCATCATGGAAAAACAGGACCACCAGATTATTCTGTCTGCCATGGGAGCAGTCATGCCTTCCCGGGCCATCACCCTGAAATCCCGGGTGGGCGGATTTGTGGAAACCATATCAGAAAAACTGATTCCCGGCGGGGTATTTCAAAAAGCAGAAGAGATGCTCACTTTGGAACAAAAAGATTTTGAACTGGATGTGGCGAGAAAAAAAGCCGCCCTGGACCGGTTGTCCGCCTCTCTTCGGCTGGAGATGGGCCGGCAGGAAGTGGCAAAAGAAGAGATGAAAATTCTGCAGAAAGACGCCCGGTCACCCATCCTGGATGCCGACCTTGCCCTGCGGGAACCCCAGATGGCCCAGATCAAGGCAGACATTGCCGCTGCCCGTGCAGATCTGGATCTGGCCCGGCTGAACCTGGAGCGTACCACCATAAAAGCCCCTTTCAACTGCCTGATCACTGCGGTGCATGTACAGACCGGATCCCAGATATCTGCCCAGGATGCCCTGGCCGGGCTGTCCGGTACTGATGTTTACTGGGTAAAAGCCGCCGTTCCTGTGGAAAATCTCAAATGGGTCAGGATCCCGTCCGCCCCGGATGATACCGGCAGCCCGTCCACCATCACCGACCAGAACAACGCCAGGCACCAGGGCCGTGTCATCCGTCTTCTGGGGGAACTGGGCAGCGAAACCCGCCTGGCCACGCTGCTCATCGCCATTGATGATCCTTTGGGCCTTTCCCGCCGAATTGATGCACCGCTGCTGTTAAACAACTATGTCCAGGTAGCCATCCACGGGGAAAAAATATCTGATGTCATTGCCCTGCCCAGGGCCATGGTGCGCAACCAGAACCAGGCATGGGTGGCGGCGGACGGACACCTGGATATCCGGAACATTGATATCGTATGGCGGGATTCAGATTATGTGTTTGTCCAAAGCGGGCTTGGGAGCGGTGATGCCGTGATCCTGTCGGATCTGTCCTCTCCGGTGGAGGGCATGGCTTTGCGTGTGCACAACAAAGACCGGCCGGCTCCAGACGGAAGAGACACAGGGAACCGGTCATGACCACACCAGTGTCCACAGACGATCATACAGGCGCCATCACCTGGATGGCAAAAAATCCTGTGGCAGCCAATCTGTTGATGATTGTCCTGCTGCTGGGAGGGCTGGTCATGGCCTTCGGCATCAAGCAGGAGGTTTTTCCCGATTTTGAGGTGGGCGCTGTATCCGTATCTGTCATCTACCCGGGTGCCGGTCCTGAAGAGGTGGAGCGGGGGGTTGTTCTGGCCATTGAAGAAGCGGTCCAGGGCCTGGACGGCATTGATGAAATGCATGCCACTGCCGGGGAAGGGTTCGGCCGTGTCACCATTGAGGTGCGGCCGGGAATGGATGTGCGCAGCTTTGCCCAGGAAGTGGAAAGTGAAGTCAATGCCATCACCTCTTTTCCTGATGAGGCGGAACGTCCCATGACCGCTGTTGTGGCCCGCAAGCGCCATGTCATATCCCATGCCGTTTACGGGGACCTGTCCCGGGCAGTGCTCACCCAGATCGCGGAAAACTTCCGGGACCTGCTGCTCCAGGACCCCCTTATCACCCAGGTGGAACTGGAAGGCACCCGGGATTATGAAATTCATGTTTCTGTTCCCCAGGCCAGTCTGCGGCGGTACGGTCTCACCCTGGCAGGGGTGGCAGAACGTATCCGCAGCCTTTCCATTGAACTGCCCGGCGGTTCTGTCAAAACCCGGGGCGGGGAGATCATGGTCCGCATGAAAGAACGCCGGGATCTGGCAGATGCTTATGCCGGCCTGCCCATCATCACGGCGGAAGACGGCGCACAGGTATTGCTGGAAGATATTGCCGATATTTCCGAAGGGTTTGAAGAAACCAACCGGTATGCCACCTTTAACGGCAAACCCGCCATCAGGGTGGAAGTCTTCCGGGTGGGGGATCAGAAACCCATTGAGGTGGCAGAAGCCGCACGGATCCAGGCACAAATATTTCAGGAAACTTTGCCTCCGGGGATAGGTGTTTCCATGATCAGCGACCGGTCACAGGTGTTTGAGCAGCGGGCCGGCCTGCTGTTGAAAAACGGATACATCGGCCTTGCTCTGGTGTTCATTCTTCTGGCCCTGTTTCTGGAGATCCGTCTGGCATTCTGGGTGTCTCTGGGCATCCCCATATCCATTCTGGGATCGTTTGTTTTCCTGCCGATGACAGATTTTTCCATTAACGTTGTGTCCATGTTCGCCTTTATTGTGACCCTGGGGATTGTGGTGGATGATGCCATTGTGGTGGGAGAAAACATCTACTATTACCGGGAGCAGGGAAAAAAGTTTCTGGATGCCGCCATTCTGGGGGCAAAGGATATGGCAGTGCCTGTGGTGTTTTCCATTCTCACCAATATAGCGGCATTTCTGCCCATCATGTTTGTCTCCGGCACCATGGGCAAAATTTTCAAGGTGATCCCCATGGTGGTGATCATGGTATTTCTTATCTCTCTTGTGGAATGCCTGTTTATTCTGCCGGCCCACCTGTCCCATGAAAACCGGCCCCCCGGAAAAATACTGGGCTGGGTCATCGCCCGGCAGAG
>JAABRW010000325.1 GCA_011390695.1 Desulfotignum sp. | reverse complement strand
CACTACCCTGGGGTACCAGATTTATGGGCACAAACCCGTGTATGTGCTGGAAGGTTCCATTGCCTATGCCGGTGCCCTGGTGCAGTGGGTGAGGGACAACCTGGGACTGATCACCACAGCCCCGGAGATCGAAACCCTGGCCGATACTGTAAAAGACAACGGAGATGTCTATTGTGTGCCGGCATTTTCCGGGCTGTTCGCCCCGTACTGGCGGTCGGATGCCAGGGGCGTGATTGCCGGGTTGACCCAGTTTGCCAACAAGGGCCATATTGCCCGGGCGGTTCTGGAAGCCTGTGCCTTCCAGACCAAAGACATTGTGGAAGCTATTTCAAAGGACCTGGGACCGGATATGCAGCTGAATTCCCTGAAAGTGGACGGCGGCATGGTGGAAAACGAAACATTGATGCAGTTTCAGGCGGATATTCTGAATACACCGGTCATCCGGCCCAAAATCACGGAGACCACTGCATTAGGGGCTGCATATGCCGCCGGTCTGGCAGTGGGATTTTGGCCGGATATCCAATCATTGAAGAAGAACTGGCACACCCATACCACCTGGAAAGCGGTTATGGAAACATCTTTGCGAAACCGGTTGTATGCCGGCTGGAAAAAAGCGGTGGAAAAATCCTTTGCCTGGAAAGAATAGATCATAGGATGACCATAAGATAAAGCCCGGCATTACACCGGTTTATCCGGCGATACTTTTTTGATCCCTTTTCCATACGCCGCAGCCATCTCTTTGGCATCATGCACAACAGCCATTATACGGGAGTTTGCTTTGACATATTGGCACATATCCTGATACCAACAGTTCCGGGCAGTATGAGATACTTTGTGTGCTCCATATCAGAGGGAGGTAATAGATGATATTTTTGTAAACTGTAAAATGCGATAGCTGCTGAAAATTTTCCTTGTGTATATTGCCAATTAATTTTATAAGATATACTGATTTTTTTTGAGGATAGGCCGATTTTACCGGAGCTGCGATAATAAGAAACATTATGATGATTGCCAGGAAACGCCATCATCCCATTGATAAACTTGACTAATTGAGGAGGTTTTATGACAACATTGGTATTTGGTCACAAAAATCCAGATACAGATTCTGTATGTGCAGCCATTGCACTAACAGATCTTAAGAAAAAACTCGGAGAAGACATTGCACCTGCTGTTCAGGGAGAGCTTAATCCTGAATCCAAATTTGTTCTGGACAAATTTGGGGTGGCGGCTCCCGGGGTGGTAACTTCCTATGCCGGCAAAAATGTGTATCTGGTGGATCATTCAGATCTGGCCCAGAGCGCGGATGACCTGGCAGAGGCCAATATTCTGGGAATTGTGGACCACCACAAATTAGGAGATGTTACCACGGCCCAGCCCCTGGAGTGCTGGATCTGGCCGGTTGGCTGCACCTGCACTGTCATCTCCCGCATGTATAAATACCTTGGAATTGACATCCCCAAAGATATCGCCGGCATCATGCTGTGCGCTATTCTTTCAGACACGGTTATTTTTAAATCTGCTACCTGTACTGATGATGACAAAGCGGTTTGTGCAGAACTGGCAGAACTATGCGGTGAAAATGACCTGGAAGCACTTGGTATTGAAATGTTCAAGGTAAAATCAGCAGTGGAAGGCACCCCTGTCCGCGAACTGGTTTTCCGTGATTACAAAGACTTTAACATGAGCGGCAGCGGTGTCGGGGTGGGACAGCTGGAACTGGTTGACCTGTCTATCGTGGACGGTATCAAGGCAGATCTGGAAAAAGACATTCGGGATCTCAAGGCGGAAAAAGGACACCACACCGTGCTGCTGATGCTCACCGACATCATGAAAGAAGGCACCGAGCTGCTGGTGGCGTCTGACGACGAATCTGTTGTGGAAAAAGCATTCGGCGTTGCCCCGGCCGGGGGAAAGGCCTGGCTTCCAGGCATCATGAGCCGCAAAAAACAGATCGTACCGGATCTGGAAAAGGCATTCAGCTAAATGTCCTGACTGACTGGTCTGCAAGATCTGTTTGAGTCGATCCTGCTCATTGGAGGAAAATCCTACAAGGGCCGGCAGAAATGCCGGCCTTTTTTCTTATGAGGTGTGACGCAGGTTTTCTGCACTGCCTTTTTCTGAACATTTGTTGAATATGCCATTGAGTTTTTCCGACAGCATGGCCACATCAAAGGGTTTAAAAATAAAATCACTGCACCCTTTTTGCATCATCTGCTTGATTTCGGTTTCCTTGTTATGGCCTGATGAAACCAGCACCCGGACATCGGGTTGAATCCGCCGGATATTGTCAAATGTTTCTTTTCCACCCATCTGCGGCATAACCATATCCAGAATTACCAGGTCAATTTTTTTTCCGGCAGTATTCATAATATTGACGGCTTCAAGACCGCTCAGAGCGATCTTGACATCATAGCCCAGAGATTCCAGCATTTCAGAGCAGACTTCAATCACGCCTTTTTCGTCGTCCACCAGCAAAATGGTTCCCTTGCCATTGATAATTTTTTCCAGTGTATTCAATGGATTTTTGACAGCTGCCCGGACTTTTTTGGCCGGCAGAAAAAACATGAAGGCACTTCCTGCACCCGGCTGGCTTTCAACCTTGAAAATTCCCTTGTGGCGTTTGATGATACCATAGGCTGTAGCCAGTCCCAGACCGGTTCCCTGACCTCTTTCCTTGGTGGTAAAAAAGGGATCAAAAATCCGTGTCATGGTGTCTTTGTCCATGCCGATTCCAGTATCTCTCACCGTAATTTTAACAAAAGCTCCGGTTTGTTCAACCCCCAATATTCCTTGTTGTTCCTGGTCGATCCATACATTTTCAGATTTGATGGTGATTTTGCCGCCATCAGGCATGGCCTGCCAGGCATTGACAAACAGATTCATGAGCACCTGCTTGATCTGACCCTCATCCACCAGTGTGCCCCACAGTTTCTTTTCCAGCACAGGTTCAATAATGATATCTTTTTTGGTTCTGCCAAACATCTTTGCAGACATTTTCAAAAGAAAATTAAGATTTACAAAGCAGGTTTCATGGCCGTTCTTCTGGGCAAACCCCAACAACTGCCGGGACATTTCTGCTCCTGAAGACACATATTCATCAATATTGGCCAGGCGTTTAAATTCCACACTCTGACTGTCAAATCCGGTTTTAACCAGAGAGGCATATCCCTGGATACCCATGAGAATATTGTTAAAATCATGGGCAATGCCGCCGGCCAGGGTGCCGATGGCCTCCATTTTCTGGGCCTGGCGCAGCTGTGCTTCCAGATTGACCCGTTCACTGACATCCCGTGCCACACAATACAATCCTTTTGTTTCTTTTCGATCGCCTCCGGCGGGCAGGTGCATGGGGGAAGCCTTAAGTTCCATAAATGCATAAGCCGTAAAAATATCATGGCAGACATCAGTATACCCGGCCTTTTTAACCCGAAGATTCATCTGCAGGCAATCGGCAGCGTCAGATCGGTCCTGCCCGGAACAGTTCAGCTGCCGAACCTTTTGCTGGTCATGGGAATGGACAAATTTTTCAAACTGACTTCCCAGCATATTCTTTTTGGAAAAGCCCAGCAATTTTTCGCACTGGTCATTTACAAAAAGAAAATGCCCGGTTTCATCCAGAGTAAAAATAAAATCCGGAGAATTGTTCACCATATTTTCGTATTGTTTTTCAGAAGCTTCCAGGCGGGCAGAAACAGCTTTTTTATCGGCCAGTAATTTTTTCTGGCTCAGACCATTCTTAACAGTCTTGATAAGGTCCGCATATTCAAAAGGCTTTTTCAAATAATCCCAAGCGCCTTTTTTCAGGGCCTTGACAGCAGATTCCACAGAGGCAAACCCTGTCATGATAACAATCAGAGCTTCACTGTCCACGTCCAGAACATGCTCCATGACCTGGTATCCATTCAGATCCGGCATGCTGATATCCAGCAACACCAGATCAAACCGCTGCCGGCTGAACATGGCAAGCGCTTCAGCCCCGTTATAGGCCCCTACAACATCAAGGCCCTCACGGTTCAAGCATCTCGAAATATTTTCAACGATCCGCCTTTCATCATCAACCACCAGTATCTGTTCAAGGCTCATAATACTCCGTCACCATCATTTGGTTGCTGTAACAAATTTTTACAGGGGGCTCACGACTCCCTGGTTTTTTCATAACAGATCAATCCGCATTGCAGGCAGCGCGCTGCCTCGTTAAGGGCATTTTTTTCAGAAAAGCCGGTGGATCCTGCATCTGCCTGTCCGTGTGTCAGCCTGGTCTGCGCGGTCTGGTCATGTTTCTGTATCGCCATGTCAAAAATATTTCGGGGGGATGGTGCCACCTCATCCAGGGAGCTGACATCCTGGAGAGGGGTCTGGGGGGTTATCATTTTGTCAGGATCGGCAAACGCCAGACCATACATGAGATTGTGCATGGCAGCAGCAGCTTTTCTGCCGCCGTTAATGGCTGACACAGCTGCCGGGTATTCAGAAATGACATCCTGGTCTGACAGCAACCCTTCCCGGGAACGGGTATCCGGTTTTTTGGGCAGTTCAACCCCTTCCCATACCAGTGGGGTATCAGACCCGGGCTTTTCATCTGCAATCTCCAGGCCTGTATCCGGCGTATCAGCAGAAGGGATAAACACCAGTTCCGGGAACCGGCCTGCCCCGATAACCAGGGTGTCTGCAGCAATAGTAAAACGCCGGCCCGAAGCCAGGTCTGCGGCTTCCACAGCCGCAAGGGTATCCTCTTTTCCCATCACCCTGGTGATACCTGCGTTAAAAACAAAGGTCACTGCATCTTTTGCCGCATCATCCACCCGGGAGGGATCAAAATCAGGATCCTCTTTCTCATGTCTTGACACAATGGTGATTTTTTGTACCCCTTTTCCCACCAGGGCATTTACAGCGGCAGCCAGGTGTTTTCCCCCGCCTGCGATCACAGCCTGTTTGCCGCAGTTTACCTGGATGTTTTTGTCATGGCCGGCCCGCACAAGATCTATGAGCAGATGGCTGCCCGGAAAAACCGGGACAGGCTGGTCTGCTTCTCCTCTGGACATGCGCGAATCCCATCCGCCGGTGGCGGTGAACACAGCATCAAATCCCTGGCGCAGCAGATCCGGAATGGTCATGTCAACGCCGATACACACACCGGTTTTCACGGTCACCCCCAGGTCCTGGACACCCTGGATATCCCAGTCCAGAATGTCCATGGACAGGCGCTGTCTGGCAATGGCCTTGCGCAGCAGGCCCCCCACCTGGTCCGTTGTTTCAAAAACCGTTGCCCCATGCCCCAGGCGGGCGGAAAAATAGGCTGCGGAAAGCCCTTCCACCCCGCCGCCGATCACGGCCACCTTTTTTTCCGTTGCCGGGGCTTTGTAGGGCTGAATCCGCTGGTCCAGTGTCATTTCATAATCACAGACAAAGCGTTTCAGCCCGTTGATGGCAACGGTTTCATCCTGTAACAGCCGACGGCAGTCAAATTCGCACAGGGCCGGGCAGATCCGGGAAATCACCGTGGGAAAGGGCATTCTTTCCTTGATCACAGACAAAGACCCTGTATAGTCTCCCTCTCTGATCAACCGGACATATTCTTTGATGTCAATACCGGAGGGACAGGCCCGCTGGCAGGGGGTGGTGCAGTCTGCCACTGTATATTCGCGCATGATGCGCCGGGTCACCGATGTCAGCCGGATAATGTTCTTGGGACAGATTTTTTCACAGGCCCCGCAGCCGGTGCAGTTTTCCTGGTTCACCTTCGGCAGCCCGTCCGGTCCCATGGAAAGGGCGTTGAATTTACAGGCGCTCACACAGGTGCCCAGTCCCAGGCAGCCGATGCGGCACACTTTCATGCCCCCCAAAAGCATGGCAGCGGCCCGGCAGTCTCTCACCCCCTGGTAGGTATAGGTAAGGTCTGCATCTGCATTGCCGTAGTAACACCCGGGCCCTGCAAATTCAGGTTCCTTGTCTGATACAGATACCCCCATGATACCGGCAATGGCCTGGGCCACATCGTCCCCGGCTGCCACACAGGAGTTGACAGTTGCCTTTCCTTCCACAATAGCCTGGGCATTGGCCGTACATCCGGGCAGACCGCACCCCCCGCAGTTGGCACCGGGAAGCACGTCATCAATGGCCACCACTTTCGGGTCCTCATATACATAAAATGCCTTGGAAGCGATCACCAGGGCTGTACCGATAACCACCCCCAGCCCTCCCATCATCAGAATAGATTGAATCATGCTGTATCCTTCATGTTTGCAATTGTCTTGTTGTGCTCACAGGTATCCGGTCAGGTCCGGACAAATCCCCTACTCTATAACCATCTGTAAAACAAAATGTCAACCACATCCCTCAAATTTCCCAAATAATTAACGCATATTTAACAAAAAAATATCATTTTTCAACAAATTCAGCTTCTTTTGCCACGGCAGAAACAAAATCTGCCGGTGGTTCAGCAGCAAACTTCATTTTCCTGCCTGAATACGGATGTCTGAAAGACATCTGCCAGGAATGCAGCATCTGCCTTGGATATGCCTGCTGTTTTCTGCGGTTTCTGCGGTATTGATAGATCCGGTCTCCCAGCAGGGGATGGTCCATATCATAAAAATGGACCCGGATCTGGTGGGTGCGGCCGGTATGAAGTTTTACCCTGACCAGGCAGGAACGGACAAACCGCCGGCATACCTGCCAGGATGTATGGGCGGATTTTCCTGTTTCAGGAATGACAGCCATACGTTTGCGGTGTTTTGGATGCCGGCCTACAGGCAGTGTGATGTCTCCGGAATCCGGAAGAAACGCACCTGACACCAGGGCCAGATATGTTTTTTTCACCCGGTGGAATTTAAATTCTTTTTGCAGAAAATTGAGACTGCGGACAGTTCTGGCCACCAGAATCAGCCCGGTGGTGTCTCTGTCCAGGCGATGGACTATTCCAGGCCGCAGAGGGTCTTCTCCGACATCTTTGATATCCGGATAATAATAAAGTAATCTGTTGACCAGGGTATTACACTGGTTGCCTGCCCCGGGATGAACCACAAGTCCCGATGGTTTGTTCAGGACAATGATATGGGCATCTTCATACACCAGATGAATCGGCCTGGATTCTGGCAATACCGCAGGAGGGGCTCCCGGATGGGGGATTAACCCGGTGATTCTGTCTGATTTTTTCACCCGGTATCCAGGGCGTTTTTGTTGGGCAAAGATCCGGATGCTTCCCTGGTTGATCCATGCAGCTGCCATGGATCTGGTGCAGCCTTCCACTGCCTGACAAACAAAAAAATCCAGGCGCTGCCCTGCGGCTTCCCGGGGAACTATAATGTCTATATTCATGGTACCCAAAAGAAAACCGACGAACAATATCTGCCCGCCGGTTTGTCATACAAAATTCTTGATAAAGGCTATTGAAACAAATTCTCGATTTCTTTCATCATGGACAGCTCATCAATCTCTTTTGCTGTTGACAATTCCTGCACCAAAAGGTTCTGGGCCGTATCCAGCAGTTTGCGTTCACCAAAGGAAAGGTCTTTTTCGAGTTTCAGCTGAAACAGATCCCGGAAGACTTCAGCGACATCATAAATGGATCCGGTTTTGATTTTGTCCATGTATTCCCTGTATCTCCGGTTCCATGTCTGGTTGTCACCATTTTGTGCCTTTTCCTGCATCACCTTGTAGACTTTCGGGATTTCAGTCTCAGGAATGACTTCACGCAACCCCACAGATTCGACATTGGATGTGGGGATCATAATAACCATGCCGTTTTCTACAATTTTCATCATGTAAAAATTCATGGTATCGCCGTTTATCTCCTTGCTTTCAATTGACTCGATACAGCCAACCCCGTGTGCAGGATAAACAGCCAGGTCCCCTTTTGCAAATTCTTTTTTGGTTGATGTTGCCGCTCTAGCCGTTGTGTTCTTGGAATTTTCACCCATTGGATAGCCCACCTTGATTTGTTAAAAACAATTTGCCCATTCTTAAGTACGTAATCATATTTTAACAAGATTGTCAAATAAAAAATTTGTAATAACCGCTTCCAAAGGCGATTCAGACCTTTTTATCCAAAGACAGCAAAAATTTTAACCGGAAATGAAAAAAATTACAAAGAAAAAAGATACAAATATTGTACAGCAAGGTGACCAATGTTCAACGTCTGGTATTAACCTGGTTCATGGCCTGGACAGCCCCTTTGGAAAGGATAAGACTGCAAGCCGTAACAGCAGCAGTCACCGTATCATTCAGGGCAGCCTGCTCCTCAGGGGCAAATCGGCCCAGCACATGCCCGGTCACCTGGCCGTGCTCATCCGGATGCCCTACCCCTACCCGCACCCTGATGCAGTCTTTTCGGCCAAAGACCTCCAAAATGGATCTTACGCCGTTATGTCCACCAGCGCCCCTGTTCTGTACTATCTTAAGGGTACCAAACGGCAGATCCATATCATCATGCACCACAATGATATCAGTGAAAGAAATTTTAAAATACGCGGATAGTTTCTGGAGGGGAAACCCGCTTCGGTTCATGAAAGCCAGCGGTTTTACCAGAAAAACTTCCTGACCGTGAATCCGGGCTCTGGAAAAGGCTGCATCAAAACGGGTTTTATTGAAATAAACACCTGCTTTTTCTGCAATGGCTTCCACCACCAGAAAGCCGATGTTGTGGCGGGTCCGGGAATAGGTCTGGCCGGGGTTTCCCAGACCCGCTATCATTTTACATGCTGGTTGTGCCATAAAAAAGGCAGCGCACTATTCAGAAGGTTCTTCAGCTGACACCTCTGCTGTTTCAGCCATTTCTTCTTCCATAAGTTCGTCTTCAGCCATTTCCTCTTCTTCTTCACCAGCATCAGGCGGAACAATGGTTATTACGGTAAAATTCACCTCGTGGGGAATTTCCACTGCTTCTCCGAGATCGATCGCCTCCACATGGACGGCATCCCCGATATCCAGATCAGTAACATCTATTTCAATACTTTCAGGGGTATCCGCAGGCTTGCACACCACTTCCAGTTCACGGCGGATAATTTGAAGCATGCCGCCGCCCTCTTTGACCCCTTTGCTGATCCCCACCGGTACAACCGGAACAGATACAGTTACCAGGGTGTCCATATCAATCTGATGAAAATCCGCATGCAGGTATTCGATGCCAAAGGTGTCCATCTGCAGATCCTTGAGCATCACCACCTTGCTTTTAACCTCTTCTTCTCCCTGGATTTTCAAGTTCAAAAACAGGCCGGAAGTACCTCTGTCCCGAATGATTTTGTCAAATTCACTGGTTTCAAGGCATAACATCATGGGGTCGATTTTGGGACCGTAAATGATTGCAGGGATATTCTTTTTACTGCGCATTTTTCTGGCAGCACCCTTTCCTCTGGTGCTGCGTTTTGTTGCATGTAATTTAATAAGTTCCAACGTCTTTTCCTCCGTGTCCGCTATTTACGAAAAGGTAAAATAATAGAGCGTTAAAGTGGACTGTTAAAAATTGTTTATATAAACAGGGAATTAACCGAATCACCCCTGTAGCTGCGCATGATGGCCTCACCCACAAGCTTTGCAATGGATAATGTTCTGATTTTTTTACATTTTTGTGCTTCTTCTGACAGAGGAATCGTATCTGTGGCAACCAGCGAGCTCAAAGAAGAGCTGTTTAATCGGTCAATGGCCGGGCCGGATAACACAGGATGGGTGGAATAGGCATGCACCTGTCTGGCCCCTTTTTCTCGGATAACCCCTGCAGCCTCGGTGAGGGTGCCTGCGGTATCCACCATATCATCAATAATAATGGCTGTCTTGTTCTGGACGTCCCCGATAATGGCCATGGCCCTGGCCTGGTTGGGGGCACTTCGGCGCTTGTCAACAATGGCCAGGCTGCAATTCAGGCGTTTTGCATAAGCCCTGGCACGTTCCACACCGCCGGCATCCGGAGAAACCACCACCAGATTTTCAGGATACTTTGTTTTGATATCGTCAATGATAATGGGCGCTGCATAGAGATTGTCCACAGGCACACTGAAAAACCCCTGTATCTGGCCGGCATGCAGATCCATGGTGATCACCCGGTCAACACCGGTATTCTCCAGAAGATCTGCCACCATTTTAGCAGAGATGGGAACCCGGGGAGACACTTTTTTATCCTGGCGGGCGTAGCCAAAATAAGGAATAACAGCGGTAATGCGACTGGCGGAAGAACGTTTGAACGCATCAATCAGAAGCAGCAGCTCCACCAGGTGATCATTCACCGGCTTGCAGGTAGACTGAATCACAAATATTTCCTGCTTTCGAACATTTTCCAGTATTTCAACCTGGATTTCTCCGTCACTGAAACGATTGACCTTCAATTTTCCCAAGGGTTTTGCAAGATATTCAGAAATTCTGTCACCCAGCAGAGGGTTTGAATTTCCTGCAAAAATTGACAACCCGCTCATAGCATATCTCTTTTTTTTATGAAGTCACAAAAATATGGCTGGGGCGAGAGGATTCGAACCTCTGAATGCAGGGATCAAAACCCTGTGTCTTGCCACTTGACGACGCCCCAGTACATTTACCATCTGTTATTTTATCCATTCTGCAACGTGGTTAAAAAAAAATGTTTGTCTTTATCAGGCCATCGCCTGCAAAGGCATTCATACCCCTGCTTCGCATTTTTCCACCCTGAAAAAAGCACAAAAAGAGTACTGCCACTGCCGGACATGGTCACAGGTCTTTGCAGCAACCGCTCCATCTCTTCTTTTATGGACCTGATTTCCGGATACAGCCTGAATGTTGATCCTTCCAGATCATTATGCAGATACTGCCGGATATCAATCCCCTCTCCTTGCAGCAGAGCATCCGAAACAGATTTTATAGTATATTTCTCAAGGGTTGTCAAACAAAAATCATGTTCCTGAAACACCCTTGCCGTGGGTACGGAAATACCGGGATTACACAGTACCAGGTATGTAAGGTCCAAATCCGGGGCCCTGATAAGTTTTTCCCCCACCCCAGTTGCCAGGGCAGGTCCCCCAAAAAGGAAAAAAGGCACATCCGCCCCGATTTCAAGTCCCATCTTTAAAAGCGCCTCCAAAGAAAAGGGAAACCCGTACCGCTCATTGAGTACTTTAAGAACAGTGGCAGCATTACTGCTGCCGCCACCCAGGCCTCCGCCCACTGGAATGTGCTTGCGTATATGAATCAACACCCCGGCCATGGGTATTGGTTCTGCCAGGTTTTCACAGGATGAAAAAAATACCGCTGCCGCCTTATGTGCCAGATTGGTTTTGCCTTCCGGTACACCAGGATGATCACAGGTCACCTGGATATCCCGGCCCTGAAATGCAAAGTCCATATCATCTGCCAGGCTGATTTTTGTCATCAGGGAAAAAAGCTCATGAAAC
>JAABRW010000313.1 GCA_011390695.1 Desulfotignum sp. | reverse complement strand
TGCTTCTCCCATAATACGGGCAGACCGATCAGGCAAGGCAAACAAATGTTTTATTTCAGATGAATCCCGCATCATCGTAGATGTCCAGACCGAATATATAGAGAGTACCATTGCTGCCGGACAGAAACTTCTCAGCTTTGAACAGGCCGGACCCAGGGAAAAGATATATTTTGATCCCAGCAAGCTGAAATGCGCCATTGTAACCTGCGGCGGTCTCTGCCCCGGGTTGAATGACATTATCCGGGCCATTGTGCTGGAACTGTACCATATTTACCATGTTAAAACCATCTACGGCATCCGCCACGGACTTCAGGGATTTGTTCCGGACTACGAACACGATGTCATGGATCTGACCCCTGCATCTGTATCCGGTATTCAGGATATGGGCGGCACCATTTTAGGCTCTTCCCGGGGCAGCCAGGATATCGGGATTGTGGTGGACTGCCTGGAACGTATGAGTGTGGGGATTTTATTCATGGTGGGCGGAGATGGCACCATCATGGCTTCCAAAAAGATTGCCGATGAAATTGAAAAACGCAGCCTCAAAATATCTGTGGTGGGAATTCCCAAAACCATTGACAACGATATTTTTCTGGTTTCCCGGTCCTTTGGCTTTGATTCGGCCGTGGATGTAGCCACCCAGGCCATCAAAGGTGCCCACAATGAATCAGAAGCCTATCCCAACGGTATCGGGCTGATCAAGCTCATGGGACGGCATTCGGGATTTCTGGCAGCAACGGCTGCTCTGGCCCAGCAGGATGGCAATTTTGTACTGATTCCGGAAGTGGATATAGACCTGTATGGAAAAACCGGCTTTCTTCAGGCCCTGGAAAACAGGATCACAACCAGAAAGCATGGGGTGGTGATTGTTGCTGAAGGGGCCGGTCAGAATTTTTTTGAAAACAAGGAACAAAAGTATGATGCATCCGGTAACATTGTGCTCCAGGATATCGGCCTGTTTCTCAAGGAGCAGATTACCCAGTGGTTTGCGGCCAAAAATATCCCCATTTCCTTAAAATACATCGATCCTGCCTATATTATCCGTAGTCTGGCAGCCAATGCCAATGACAGTGTGTTCTGCGGGCTGCTCGGAAGGGATGCGGTCCATGCGGGCATGGCAGGAAAAACCAAGCTTCTGGTCAGTTTCTGGAACAACCATTATGTCCATGTGCCCATGGAAGCCTCTGCCGGCAGGCAGAAGCGGCTGGATCCCAATGGCAGGCTGTGGCAGTCAGTGTTGGAAGCCACCGGCCAGGATGCCTATTTCGGGTCTTGAATCCAAAGGAACCGCAGTCAGTCAGGGCTGGATTTCTGTGAACTGGTTGTTTTTTATGGTAATTAAAAATATTTCCCTGCGGGCCGCACCGGTGGTATCAAAAATGGTATTGCCGGTTACCCCTTCGAACAAACGGCCTTGTGTCAGGGCTTCTTTCAGGTGCTGCCGGGAATCCACAAAAGCATCCATACCTGTCTTAAAAAGTATCTGTACCGTGTCATAGGAAACCGCTTCTAAAAAACCCGGGGATTCTTCATACAATGCGGTGAATGCCTTTTCAAACCGGGCAGTGGCAGGTTTTTTGCTTTTGCCGAAATAGCCTTCGGTTATAACGGTTTTACGGTTGTATCCTTTTGTTTCAGCCAGCAGGCTTTGCTCATGCCAGAGATTGGTGCCCAGCAGTACAATATCCTTGACATCGTTAAAGGCCAGCTGGGGAAGCATCATATTTATTCTGGAAGCAGAGTCAGGAATAAACAGGGCCTGAAAATTAAGGGGGATTTTATCGCTCCTGTCAGAATCCATATCCAGGGGATCAGCTGTTTTTAGGGTCCGGGGGTCATGATCTGATTGCGGTACCGGTAAAATCGGTTCTGAAAACAGGGAGGATTCCTCCACCAGTTTCTGGATGGGAATGGAAAAATCGGTTTTTTTGCCGTCATAGGCTGCCACAGCAACCATCTGGCCCCCGTATTCTTCCACCATATCCCTGAACAGCTGCATATGCAGCCTGCCATAGCGTTCATCAGGATAAAGCACAGCCACCTTTGAGAGGCCAAGTTTCCTGAATACATAGGCGGCAAGGGTCTGGACCTGCATCTGGGGGGTGATGAAATTGGAAAACAGATAATCGCCTGCCAGAGGAAAATCGGCTTTCTGGGTCAGGGCGATCAGGGGAATCCGCAGTTCCTGGGCCCGGGCACCGGCTGTTTCCACCGCCAGAATCGGGCCGATAATGCCCATGACATGTGCCTGATCAAGCTCATCCACACAGTCTGCCGCCCTTTGGGGGTCCGACCGGGTATCTTTGACAATGATTTTAAAATTGCGGCCATATGTGCCTGACAGGTCCTGGATGGCCATCTGGATGCCTTTTAAGGCTTTCTGGCCGAAAACGGCGTATTTTCCCGACAGGGGCAGCAGGCACCCGATGGTATCCTTTTTAAATGTGGTTTGTTTGATGAGTGCCATCAGTTCTTCGGCATCCGGGGCATGAACATGGTCTGGACAGGTATCAGCAAAACTGTTCAAAGCAGCCAGGGCATCGGCGTATTCCCGGGCTGCGGCATGGTTCACCCCCAGCCAGTACAGCAGCAAACACCGGGGGACTGCCAGGTTTTTGATGTGTAAAAATTCTTTTATCAATGGCGGATCCGCCTTGGCCAGCAACTGTTCCACCTCTGACAGCATCTTGTTTTTCTGCAGGTCATCCGGTTTCCGGGCCATGGCCTGGTTATAGGTGAGAAACGCCTGTTTAAGATCACCTTGATCCATGAATTTTCTTGCTTCAGCCCCGAGTATTTGCACCAGGGCGGCAGTTTGCTTTTCTTTGTCCTGCAGTTCAGGGACCTCGGTTTCCGGGACTCCTGCTTTTTGGACGGTTTTAGGGGCACACCCCCAGACGGCAGCCAAAAAAAATACAGCTGCAAGCAGGGCAGTACAGCGGAAAATCAAAACACATTTCACTGTCATATGAAATCTCTGAAAGTCAGGGTTTATATGAAAGCCATCAGCCATCAGTACTCAGCTAACAGCTAACAGCTAACAGCTAACAGCTAAAAGCTAAAAGCTAACAGCTCCCATACTTTGTTGTGCCTGCCAGGGCCTGGGTGTTATTTGGATTCCTGGTTCTTGACAGAACGAATGTCACC
>JAABRW010000312.1 GCA_011390695.1 Desulfotignum sp. | reverse complement strand
GGATCGGACAGGTCTTTTTTGGCATTGGAGGTAATGATGATAACCGGCCGGTGACGGGCCTTGATGGTTTGATCGGTTTCAATAATATCAAACTGCATCTGGTCCAGAACATCCAGCATATCATCTTGAAAATCGGTATCTGCCTTGTCGATCTCATCAATAAGCAGCACCGTACGCTGGTCCGCAACAAACGCCTGACCGATTTTTCCCATTTTAATATATTCATTGATATTGCTTACATCCCGTTTTGAATCGCCAAAACGGGAATCATTCAGCCGGGTCAGGGTATCATACTGGTAAAGGGCCTCCACCAGTTTCATGCTGGACTTTACATTGAGCACAATCAGGGGCATGCCCAGACTTTCCGCAATGGCGTAGGCCAGCATGGTTTTTCCGGTCCCCGGCTCTCCTTTGAGGAGCAGCGGCATTTCCAGCCGCATGGATATATTGACGATAGCAGCCAGCTCCTGGTCCAGTACATATTTTGTCGCGCCCTGAAATTCATCAGAAACAATTTGGTTCATGGGTAATTTTCTCCGGATATCAAAGGGTTTTAACATTAATAATTGTTTCCTGCCATGGGCAGGATGTTGTGTTTTTTACTGAAAATATGAAGCAAATCCTGTTTTTTCACAAGGATTTTATTAAAAATTCCTATACCTGCCCCCATACATTACAAAATTGTATTTTATAATTTTTGGCTTGGAATTCTAAACCATTGACACTGATACCAC
The DNA here is from genome assembly GCA_011390695.1 of Desulfotignum sp. The sequence goes on along the minus strand of JAABRW010000312.1, from coordinate 2,419 downwards.
TTAGTGTTAAGAGTTTTTATTTGATATTTTCAGCCATGAAACAAACAGGAGCATGCTATGATTGGTGGAATTGGAATGCCGGAACTGATAATCATCCTTGTGATTATTCTCATTATTTTTGGTGCAGGCAAACTGCCTGAAATCGGAGCCGGTTTAGGCAAAGGGATCACAAATTTTAAAAAAGCATCAAAAGAGATCCCTGAAGACAAGGAGAAAGAGCCCGAAAAACCTGAACAAATTGAAAAAGAATAACAAATTGCTGCTGTATATTTTCCTTCTCCTGTAGCCGGGCAAATGATACGTCCGGCTGCCTGCATATCTTTTCCTGCCCGCTGACATGTAGGTCGCCAGAAAATAACTGGTCACCGATTCATCTTCCAATTCACCAAGAACAAAAATGTAACTTTATTTGACTATTATACGACATTTTTGTTATTTATTTGTCGGAATCAAATTTTTTTTAACAGTACTTTTCTGAAAAATCAGGGGCCGCGCCTGAAAAACCTTGTCCACAAAAGGCTGGCACGCCCATTGCTTGCAAAAAGGCCATGAAAACAATGCAAAATTCACAAGCCCGTGTGCTAATCCAGAAAAAAGAAAGCCTGATCCAGGCATTTCTGGCTGGAAAAGAACCATTTTTCCTGGAAAAGCTGACCCGGTTTCTGGATGAATATTTTTTCACGGTGTATGAAAAAAGCATTACTGCCGGAAAAATAGTGGCCTCCCGGAATCCCTTTGCCATCATTGCTCTGGGAGGATATGGCAGAAAAGAACAATGCATCCATTCTGATATCGATCTGCTGATCCTGTTCGACGCTGCTGTTCCTCCGGAAGTGGAAGGATTTGTCCAGGAACTGCTTTATCCTTTATGGGATGCCCGGTTTGAGGTGGGATATGCGGTGCGCAGTATTGATGAATGCATTGGCATGGCCTTTGAGCGATTTGATATTCTCACCACGGTTCTGGATGCCCGGTTCATTTGCGGCCTTTCTTTGATTTACTCTGCGTTCAAAGAAAGATTCCGGCACCAGCTTTCAGGCAGATATTACAAACAGGCCCTTGACTACCTGTTTGACCATGGCATCAAACGGCTGGAAAATTTCGGCGATTCCACCTATCTGGTGACCCCGGATCTTAAGTCGGGATTCGGCGGATTACGGGACTACCACACCCTTTTGTGGTATGCCAAGATCAAATCAGATATCAAAGAAAGGCGGGACCTGGAATACTATGGATTTTTATCCCATTTTGAATATGAAACCCTTGAAAAAACCCTGACCTATATCTGGGATATCCGCAACCGCCTGCACCATATAACCGGCCGCAAATGCGACACCCTGCATTTTGAATACCAGACGGAAGTAGCCGGCCTGCTCAACTACAACAACCCGGGGGATCAGCCGGATGTTGAAGTGTTTTTAGGTGATCTGCATGCCCACATGGAATTTCTCAAGCAGGTCAACCAGATCACTTTTGAAGATATCTTTACCAGCAGCCGGATCAGAAAAGTACCTGCCGCTGCGCACCTTACCAGGACAAACGGACTGATCATCCAGAAAAGGCGCCTGTATTTTGCCAATACCGTGGTTATCCTGCAGCACCCTGAACTGCTGCTGAAAATATTTCTGGAAAGCGGCAGAAGACGTATTCCTTTGTCCATCGAAGCCAGGCGCGTGGTATCGGAATTTGTGCACCTGGTGGACGAAGACATAAAAACAGATCCGGAGAATATCAAAATTTTCAAAAAAATCCTGGCCTTGTCTTTCTGGGAATTCAATGTATTGAACGTGATGCTCTCCACCGGTATCCTGGAACAGTTCATCCCGGAATTCGGTGCCATCAGAAACAAGATCCAGTACAACCACTACCACCTGTTTCCGGTGGACAAGCATTCCATACGGTGCGTTCAGGTCATCAACAGCTTCAGGGAACCCGGCACCGATGTCATCACCACGCTTTACGCAGATGTTTTCAAGGAAGTGAGAAATAAAAACCTTTTACTGATAACCGCCCTGCTCCATGATATCGGGAAATCAGATCCGGCAAAAGAACATTCAAAAAACGGTGCTGCCATTGCCGGGCCCATCCTGAAGCGTATGGGGTTCAATACCACAGAGGTGGCAGATGGCCAGAGCCTGATTCAAAACCACCTGCTGCTGGCCAAAACTGCCACCAGAAGGGATATTTTTGATGAGGAAACCGCGGTCTACACAGCCAATAAAGTGGGAAAAATACGGCTGCTGCGCATGCTGTTTCTGCTCACGGTTGCCGATTCCATGGCCACAGGCCCCAAAGCATGGAATGACTGGACCGAAAACCTGATAAAAGATCTGTTTTTAAAGACCATGCGTATTTTAAAAACCGGAGAACTGGCATCCAAAAAAAGCCAGCGCCTCATCCAGCGCAAAAAAATGGAAGT
>JAABRW010000311.1 GCA_011390695.1 Desulfotignum sp. | reverse complement strand
GATTCTGTATAAATCCGGGAAGGGGTATCAACAATGACAGCCCCTGCTGACACATAGTCACTATCCGGGAAACCGGCACCTGTTCCAGCATTCTTTTCCACCAGTACATCGTGGCCGTTCTGTTTCATGGCAATGACACCGGCAGGTGTCATGCAGACCCTTTTTTCCAGGACTTTTATTTCCTTCAGGACTCCGACAATCATTTTTCTCTCCTTTTTATGCACTAATTTGGGTTGTGCCTGATTAATGTCACCCACAGGCTGTTTTTCACTGCTGCAGTGCATCCGGCTGCAATGAAATACGGAAGCGGGTAAAGCAAGTTGCCTGCCAGAACAGAAAAATATTGTAAAACTGACGGACGGAAAAATGGGTTTTCCGCAACTGGGCTGCAATTTGGCCATGCAAAAGCTGAATCCAAAAACCCGGCTGTCCTGGTATACTGATCAAATGGCGTGACCGTTGTGGTAACAAAAATTTTCCAGCCATAAGGGCAAAGCGGGGCAGCCGGCGTACCGCAACCGTTTCAAGAATGGCCCCAAAAACACCAACGGTAGTAATATGGACCATCAGCAGACAACTGTCTCAATACGAAACATGTATCAAATTGAGACATCTCGCTGACAACCCCTTTCTTGGATACTTTTTACTGCTGTAAAATCTCAATTTGAGACAAGCCAGGCTGCTTTGTGGGCTATTGTTAATATCCAGATCTTCCCGGAATGCCGGAACAAGACAAAATTTAATGAATTGAAAATGTCAATTTTTATATATATTTTCAGACTATTGAAACCAGAACGGTATTGAAATTGCGGTCAGGGGTATGGACAGCATCACAGTCTGGCACGGTTTTGGCTTATTCCCGGACTTCAGGAGGTGTAATGTGAATACAGCTGATATCATCGTGATCGGCGGCGGTCTTTCCGGATCGGCCATTTCACTGGGACTTTTGGAAAACGGGGGGGGAAACGTGCTGATGTTTGATGAGCAGCTTCCCACCCAGCGCCTGTCCCGGGGCAACTTCGGGCTCACCTGGTTCATGTGCAAGGGCGCCGGTCATCCTGTCTATGCCAAGTGGTCCCGGATGGCGTGCATTGAGTGGCCTGAATTCGCCGGAAAGCTGAAACAGGAAACCGGCATGGATGTGGAACTGGAGTGGACAGGCGGAGCGGTCCATGCCCTGGGCGATGCTGAATTCAAGGCCCATGCCGAATCCATTAAAACCATTCAGAACACCTGTGCTGATGCCGGAATAGATTACCCTGTAGAGATGCTGGACCGGCAGTCTTTTTCAGAACTGATACCGGACATCACCCTGGGAGACGAGGTCACCGGTGCCATGTACACACCTTCCCAGGGACATGTCAACCCGCTGAAGCTGCTGACCGCCATGCGAAGCGATTTTCAGAAAAAAGGCGGCACCTTCCTGGGGGGCCAGACCGTCAGTGCCGTGGTTCCCCGGCCGGACCGGACCGTGTTGGTAAAAACCTGCCGGGGTGACTACCAGGCAGGCAAAGTGGTGGTGGCTTCGGGCCATGGATCGGCCCGGCTGTTGTCGGCACTGGGTGAAAAACTCCATATCTACCCCCAGCGGGGGCAACTCATGGTCAGTGAAAGGTGCAGACGTGTGCTTCAGATCCCGGTGCTTTCGGTCCGCCAGACACCGGACGGCACCTTCCTGATCGGTTTGTCCACCGAAGATACCGCCCTGAACAACCGGGTCACGGCCGAGGCCATGAAACGTCAGGCCGGCGAAGCCATCCGCCTGTTTCCCATGCTGGGCCGGCTTAACTGGGTCAGGGGATGGGGGGCCATCCGGGTGATGACACCGGACGGCGCACCCATATACACCCGCCTGAACGGTCATGACAATATTTATGCCGTGGCTCTGCACAGTGCGGTTTCCCTGGCACCCCTGGCTTTCAGTATTGTGGCGCCATGGATTCTGGGGGTCGGGGAACACCCTCTCATACAAAAATTCAGCAATGGACGGTTCCATGTTTAAATTTGATACACCAGCGCAGCAGAAGATGGTGGAAGTGATCCTGGACGGCAGGCCTGTGGAGCTGCCCTCGGGCATGACCGTAGCCGCGGCCCTCCTGGGAAGAAAAGACCCCATTTCAAGGATCTCGCCGACTTCCAGACGCCCATGTTCACCCCATTGCCTGATGGGGGTATGTTTTGAATGCATGATGGAGATCGACGGGGTTCACCGCCAGGCCTGTATGACCGAAGTCACCCCGGGCATGGTAATCAACCGCAACCTGGATACGCAAACGGAGGCATCCCATGGGGCACCATCATGACGTGATCGTCATCGGCGCAGGTCCTGCCGGCCTGTCCGCATCATCCTGCCTGGCGGAAATGGGTCTGGATGTGCTCTGCCTGGACGAACAGGCCCGGATCGGCGGGCAGATTTACCGCAATATCCAGGGGGCACCGGAAGACCGGCTGACACTGCTGGGAGACGACTATGCCAGAGGCAGAGGGATCGCAGACCGATTCGGCAGAAGCGGGGCTGTTCTTGACAACAGCACCCTGGTCTGGCAGGTGGAGCCCGATGGGTGGATATCCTGTTCAAAACAGAAATCATCCCGCCGGATCCGGGCCAATTACATCATTGTGGCCACCGGCGCCATGGAACGTCCCATGCCGTTTCCCGGCTGGACCCTTCCCGGGGTCATGGGTGCCGGCGGCGCCAACAACCTGACCAAAGAGGCCGGGCTGACCCCGGACTGCCGGGTGGTCCTGGCCGGATCCGGGCCCCTGCTGCTGCTGGAAGCCTCGGTGTTGATCAAAAAAGGGGTGGATATCCGGGCCATCCTGGAAACCACCCCTGCCATTCCGTCTGCCAGATCCATCCCCAAGGTCCCCAATGCCCTGAGACGAACCGATTTCCTCTGGAAAGGGATGGCCATGATGGCCGAGATCCGCAGGGCAAAAATACCCCATTACAAAGGGGTGACCCTGATCCGGGCACGGGGGCTTGACCGGGTGTCTGCGGTGGAAGCGCACTGCAGCGCCGGAGATATCAGTTTTGACGTCGACATGCTCCTGGTACACTTCGGTGTGATCCCCGGGACCCATATCTTCCGGCAGGCCGGGTGTGCCATGGCCTGGCATCCGGAACAGCGGTACTGGTATCCTGTATGTGATTCCTGGGGG
>JAABRW010000310.1 GCA_011390695.1 Desulfotignum sp. | reverse complement strand
ATGGAATATAATATAGGCCGGCAGAACGATTCACCCGTCATGACAGGTGTTTTTGGTCGTACCCGATCATGTAAACCATTCGGCAGGGCCGGTTTGCAAACCGGCCCTGCTTTCAGGGCATTGCAGAGATAAAAGACACAAAAGGACAACCATACCATGAAAATTTCCGTTCCCTATGGAAAAGACGGTACCATGACCGCAGAACTGGATGACAGCATCCAGCCCGGCTTTCTGGAAGCCAATGATGTGACCATCGCCGACCAGGACCAGGTCATTGCCCAATCTGTGGCCCATCCCATCAACAGCAAGTCCTTTGACCTGTTTTTGAAGGATGCTGAAAACGTGTTGGTCATTGTCAATGACGCCACCCGCCCCACCCCCACGGCAAAGGTGCTGGATGTGATTTTTGATGATCTGTCCAAAACCAATTACCGGTTCATCATTGCCACCGGGGTCCACCGGGGGCCTTCCGAAGAGGAGTTCATCCAGATTTTCGGGGACTATTATACCCGGATCAAGGACCGCATCATTGTCCATGATGCCAGAAAAGAAGAGGACATGGTCTATCTGGGCGATTCCTCCAACGGCACCCCCATGTATGTAAACAAGGCCGGGGTGGAAGCGGACAAAATCATCATCATCTCATCGGTGGAACCCCACTATTTTGCCGGGTACACCGGGGGCAGAAAATCTTTTTTGCCGGGAATCGCCGGCTATAAAACAGTGGAAAAGAACCACAAGCTGGCCCTGGTGCCCGAGGCCTGTGCCCTGGCCCTTTCCGGCAACCCGGTGCATGAAGACATGATGGATGCCATCAAGACTGTAAAACAGGAGATCTTTTCCATCATGACAGTCTTAGACAAGTACCACCAGGTGTATGCCGCCTGTTCCGGTCATATCCATGATTCCTTCCACGCGGCCATTGACAGGGCCAATGAGGTGTTCTGCGCGCCGCTGGATGAAAAAGCCGACATTGTGGTGTCAGTGGTGAAGTTTCCCCAGGACATCGACCTGTACCAGGCACAAAAAGGCATTGACAATGCCAAACTGGCATTGAAGGAGAACGGCATCCTGATCCTGGTGGCCAAATGCCGGTGCGGTATCGGCGGTAAGGCCTTTGCCGATCTGCTGGGCTCCTGCGACTCCCCGAAAGCGGCCCTGGAAAAAATCGAACAGGGGTATGTTTTGGGATATCACAAGGCCGCCAAAATGGCGGAGATCGGTTTGTGGGCACAGATGTGGGCTGTCACCGACGTTGACCCGGAGGTGATCTCTCCGCTGTTCATCACACCTTTTTCAAACCTGCAGTCTGCTCTGGACAAGGCCCTGGAAGAAAAAGGAAAGGAAGCCAGAGTCCTGTTTCTCATGGACGGCGGCCTGACCGTGCCCATGGTGAGATGAAAAAAGGAGTATTATGAAACAATTTGATGTCATTGTTATCGGTACTGGTACCGCCGGGCAGACAGCTGCCTTTGATCTGGCAGCAGAAGGCTATCGTGTGGCTGTTGCGGAAAACAGCAAAACACCCGGTGGTGTGTGCGCCTTGCGGGGATGCCAGGCCAAAAAGTGGTTCTATGAAACCATGGAGGTGGTGGCCCGCAGCCGGCATCTGCTGGGAAAAGGCACTACTGAACCGCCCCGGACCAGCTGGGAACAGATACAAACACAAAAAAGCAAATTCACTTCCAAAATCCCGGAAAACACCATCGCCGGCCTGAAAGGGAGTGACATCACCTATATCCCTGGACAGGCCCAATTTGTTGATGCCACCACCCTGCGCATCGGCACAGCCGAGTACACCACCCGGTACGTTATTATCGCGGCCGGTGCCGTCCCCATGAACCTGCCCATCGAAGGGGCAGAGCATATGATCACCAGTGATGATTTTCTGGACCTGACATCCCTGCCCCGGCGCATCGCGTTTATCGGCGGCGGATTCATATCTTTTGAATTTGCCCATTTTGCCGCACGTCTCGGAAGCGGGGATGTCCATATCCTTGAAGCTGCTGACAGACCCCTGGGTCCCTTTGACAAAGACATGGTGGCGCAGCTGGTCAATGCCTCAAAAAACGACGGCATTCATATCCATACCAGCGTTTCCATTTCAGGTGTGTCCAAAAAAGAGGCCGGGTATACCATTGATTTTGCATCAGGCCCGTCCCTTGAAGTGGACCTGGTGGTCAATGGCGCCGGACGGGTGCCCAATATGGAACCGCTTCAGCTGAAAAAAGCGGGTGTAACCGCATCCAAAAAAGGGATCCCTGTGGATTCGGCCATGAGAACCTCGGTGCCCGGTATTTTTGCAGTGGGCGACTGTGCCCGGACTGTAATGCTTGCCAGGGTAGCGGACATGGAAGCCCATGTAGCAGCCCGGGCCATCGGTGCCCTGGAAAAGGGTACGGAACTTCCAACCATGGACTATTCTGCCGTACCGGCGGTCCTTTTCACCTACCCCCAGCTGGCCATGGTTGGCAAGACAGAACAGATGCTGGAACAGGAAAACATAAAGTACTGGAAAAGCCATGACACCGGTCTTGGCTGGCCCACCTACCGCCGGATCGGCATGGCGCATGCCGCCTATAAAATTCTGGTGGACGAAAATGACTGTATTCTGGGTGCCCACTTTCTGGCAGATAATACCACCGGCATGGTCAATGTTTTCAAACAGGCCATGATTGACAAAACCCCCATTTCCAAAATTCGGGATGATCATATCATGGCCCCCTATCCATCCCGGGAGAGCGATATTCTCTATATGCTCAACCCACTCATTGACTGAACCGCTAAAAGATAAAAATTAAAAAAAGCAGAAGGAGCTGCCTGGCTCTTTCTGCTTTTTTTGTTTTCAGTAACACCATGCCCTGGCGGGCACAGCAAAGAATGAAAGCTGTTAGCTTTTAGCTCTTAGCTTTTAGCTGATGGCTGAGTACTGACGGCTTTCACACAATGATCTGTTATTGTTTTTTCATCGGCTCTCCGCAGCAGACCAGTTCCCCGCCGCCTGCTTCCTTTACTTCCACAACATTGCCGCAAATTTCACATTTGTAAGTTTCTCCGACAGCTGGCATGATAAACCTCCTTTTTACATTTTAAAATTAATTTAATGATCATGTGCAGGGTAATACGTCAAAAGTGCTTCCACATCTTTTTTTAACTTTTCAACAATCTCCATGTCAA
>JAABRW010000309.1 GCA_011390695.1 Desulfotignum sp. | reverse complement strand
AACGAACTCGGTAAAGCAGCCAAATATTATTTGAGCAAAGAAGTGGATCGCTTTCTACTGACTGACACCGGCAATACCCCGCGTTATCATCATGTGGCTCTGGTAAAACAGCTCCATGAAGTCGCAGAATCCGGTGAGGTTTATACCTATCACTTTAACATCCTGCGCAGCATTCTGGAGAAGACGGCCACCTTTCACGGTTTCAAACACTTTTCAGCATGCATTGAACAGCGCAGTGACGATCCGGATGGCATCCTGCACGCCCGGCTGGTGAATGTACTCAGTCATGGCAACTATTCTTTGTTTGACCCAATAGAGATGTTGCCGGAGAATAAGCAATACTTCCGCACGATCCTTCGGGATTTTATGAATAATTACCGCTTTAACCCGGAACTTTTCCAGGAATTGAATCAAGAGAGCAATACCCAATGACCAAAGAACAACTCAGCCAGTTAGGCAAAACCCTCTGGGCCATTGCCGACGACCTGCGTGGCGCCATGAACGCCGATGATTTCCGCGACTATATGCTGTCTTTTCTGTTTTTACGCTACCTGTCCGACAATTATGAGGCAGCAGCCAAAAAAGAGCTTGGCCAGGACTATCCCAAACTCAGCGAGGACGACCGCCGTTCGCCGCTGGCGGTGTGGTATGCCGACAATACCGAGGATGTGTCTGCATTTGAAAAACAGATGCGCCGAAAGATGCACTATGTCATCCACCCGGATTATTTGTGGAGCAGCATCTATGAGCTGGCGCGAACCCATGACAAGGAGCTGTTACAAACCCTGTCCCGGGGCTTTAAGTATATTGAAAACGAATCTTTTGCCAGTACCTTTCAGGGGTTGTTTTCCGAGATTAACCTCCAGTCCGAAAAGCTGGGCCGGCAGCCGTCCGATCGAAATACCAAGCTCTGTGCCATCATCAGTAAAATTGCCGAGGGCATTGCCCAATTTTCCACGGACAGTGATATTCTGGGTGATGCCTATGAATATCTGATCGGCCAGTTTGCCGCCGGATCAGGCAAAAAAGCCGGGGAATTTTATACCCCGCAAACCATTTCCACCATTCTTTCCAAAATTGTGACGCTGGACTGTCAGGACCCTTGTACCGGCAAAAAGAAGAAACTCAACTGCGTACTGGATTTTGCCTGCGGTTCCGGATCGTTGCTGCTGAATGTGCGCAATCAGATGGGACCCCATGGCATCGGCATGATCTACGGCCAGGAAAAAAACATTACCACTTACAACCTGGCGCGCATGAACATGCTGCTGCATGGACTGAAGGATACGGAGTTCGACATTTATCACGGCGATTCCCTGACCAATGACTGGGATTTGCTCAACGAGATGAATCCGGCCAAAAAACTACAATGTGATGCCGTGGTCGCCAATCCGCCGTTCAGCTACCGCTGGCAGCCCAATGAATCCCTGGGGGAAGACTTCCGCTTCAAAAGCTATGGACTGGCACCCAAATCAGCGGCGGATTTCGCCTTTTTGCTGCATGGTTTCCATTTTTTGAGTGACGAAGGCACCATGGCAATCATTCTCCCTCACGGGGTGCTGTTCCGAGGGGGCGCGGAAGCACGCATCCGCACCAAATTGCTCAAAGACGGCCACATCGACACCGTGATCGGCCTGCCGCCCAATCTGTTTTTCTCAACCGGCATCCCGGTATGTGTTCTGGTCCTGAAAAAGTGTAAAAAACCCGATGATGTATTGTTCATCAACGCCAGCGAGCACTTTGAAAAAGGCAAGCGGCAAAATGCCCTGCGACCTGAAGACATCGACAAAATCGTCGACACATATCAATACCGCAAGGAAGAAGAGCGGTATGCCCGCTGCGTCAGCATGGAGGAAATTGAGAAAAATGATTACAACCTCAACATCACACGCTATGTCAGCACCGCCATACCGGAGCCCGAGATTGATCTTGAAGACGTGCATAATAAACTTGCCGAAATTGAAAAACGAATCGCCAAGGCTGCTGAAACACACAACAGCTATCTGAAAGAACTGAATTTGCCGCCTGTGTAATAAGGGCCAGTTTGGTGACTGAACATATAGCCCATAAACAGGGGTGAACCGAACAGCAAGGACCTGCTTCATTTGGAAGTAAAAAACTTTTGAATGGGATTCAGGAACAAAATTTTCTTCCAACCAGCCAAATGAACCAACTGAACGGGTTATTTTTGGTTCAAAGGATTTTTGATATGGCCCAAAGGCTAACGGTGGACAGCAAATACATTCCGTGTCGAGTTGATGACGGTGACGAGCTATTCCCCAATGGCATTTTCGAGTTCAACGTGACTCGGATTCTTGAACACATCGCCGGTCAACCGACAGAGATCGACCTGGTGGAACTCGACGTCAAGGATTTTTGCCAGGAACAATCCATGCTTGAGCAATCCCACGTTGAATCGGTTGATCTTTCGCAGCCTGTGGTGTTGGCAGAAATCGCTCCTGGGCACTATAATCTGATCGACGGACACCACAGGATTGAGAAAGCACGACGTCTCGGGATAGACAGATTGCGGGCATACAAGCTGAAAGCCCATCAGCACATTGGTTTCCTTACCACCAGGAAAGCATATCTGGCGTATGTTGAATACTGGAATGGCAAAGTTGATGCTGGCTTCGCTGTTCTTCGGAAAGGCTGATGAACGCCATTTGCAGTCTTCAGGATGAAAAATAAGTTGACAAAAGTTTACACGCTGTATAAATTTCAGATATGAAAAAAGAATTGAACATAGACGTTCTGAAAAATGCCATGGATATGAAGGGCCTCAATCAGAAAAAGCTTGCTGAGGCCATCGATGTGTCACGGACCATAGTAACCAGCTGGTTCAAAGGGGAAAAATTTCCCCGGCCCGATAAATTGCTGAAAATGGGTTTTACCCTTGGGCTTCCTCTGGACCAACTGGTTGTTGAGATGCCGTCTCCCATGGCGCCGGTTGTTTCGTTTCGGAAAAAAATGAACAGAAAAACAAGGGACAGCCATTTTGAAAAAGCTGTCGACATGGCAAAATTGCTGGAACAGCTGGTTGATTTTTGTCCTTTTGACAATCTGGTGCAGCCTCCGATATTAAAAAATCCTGTGGTTGAATACCATTACCTGCAAAAAGTATCTTCTCAGATCCGAAAAGATCTTGAGGTGGGACCTTGTGATCCGATTGCACCCCATCAAATC
>JAABRW010000308.1 GCA_011390695.1 Desulfotignum sp. | reverse complement strand
TGAGCAAAAGGCGGAATATGATGATCTCATGGCCCAAAGTGAGACCATGACCGGCCGGATGCGGGCCCGGGTGAGATATGCCGACCAGATCCAGGAAGATCTGCTCCAGGCCAAAGGATATTACATGGTGATATCCGGATCAGACCAGGAAAATATTTCCATGATCTCCCAGTGGAAAGGGCATATGGACAATATCCAGCGCTCCCTGACAGAGTCTGCACCCTTGATGACAGAAGATATTGCACAGCAGCGCCATGAAAAAGTGCAAACAGCCCATGCCGGGGCAATATCTGCGGCAGAGACATTTTTTGCCCAAAATACTTTTGAAAACAACCAGGCACTCATCCAGGCCATTGATGACCTGCGCCGGGCAGCAAAGATGTTTCAACAGGAAATGCAGGAGCTGCTGGAATTTTATGTTGAAGATGTCCAGGTTTTTTCCAGCCTGATGATGGCGTTGTCTTCAGGCGCAGATGAGATTGCCAAGGTGCTTTTGGAGACAAGAATTCTGGAAAAGGAATTTATCCGGACCCGGGATCCTGCATTGTTTGAAAATATCCTCAAGAATATTGCTTCCATTGATACCACCCTCACCGCAATAAAAGAAGCCATTGATGACGAGGAAAAAACCGGCCCTCTGCAGGGCATTCACCAGGGGGTGACTGCCTATCTGGCTGCATTTACAAACTATGCCCAACTCATGGAACAGCAGCAGACAGCAAGAAGCCAGATGGAAACCAGTGCCGCCCTTATCCAGGATGTCAGCCTGACAGCCCGGGATGCCATGCGCCAGCAGATGCAGTCCCAGATTACCAGCTCCACCGCCTTTCTTACCGGGGTGGGTATTGTTGCCCTGATTTTAGGCCTTATCATTGCTGTCTATCTTTCCAGAATAATAATCAGGCCTCTGCATACTGTGGTGGATGCCCTCAAAGACATTGCCCGGGGTGAAGGGGACCTCACCCGGCGTATCGACATCCACACCGGAGATGAGATCGGGGCACTGGCAAAATGGTTCAATGCGTTTATCTCCCGGCTCAACAGCATTGTGGTGGATATCAGCGCCAATTCTGAAACAGTCACCGCTTCTTCCGGAGAACTGCTGGTGACGGCAGATCACATAACCAAAGATTCCAATGAATTGTCCGGACGGTCCAATTCCGTTGCCACTGCAGCTGAAGAGATGAGTACCTCCATGAATTCCGTGGCAGCTGCCAGTGAACAGGCTGCCACCAACCTGGAAAGTGTGGCCCGGGCAGCCGGGCAAATGCAGCAGACCATTGCCGAGGTGGCCCGAAATTGCGACAAGGCCAGAACCGTATCTGAAAAAGCCGCAGGCACGGTAAAGGCGGCTTCCACAAGGGTCACCGATCTGGGAAATTCCGCCAGGGATATTAACCAGGTCACTGAAACCATTACTGATATTGCGGCCCAGACCAATCTGCTGGCCCTGAATGCCACTATCGAAGCTGCCCGGGCCGGGGAAGCAGGCAAGGGATTTGCCGTGGTGGCCGGTGAAATCAAGGGACTGGCAGCCCAGACCGCTGATGCCACTCTGGATATACAGGAAAGAATCAAAGGGATCCAGGATTCCACCCGGGCAACGGTCCAGGATGTGGAAGCCATCACCAATGTGATAGGAGAGGTCTCGGATATTGTGGCAGGCATTGCCGCAGCCATTGAAGAACAATCGGTTTCTGCAACACAGGTAGCCCAAAACATTGAACAGGCCGCTGCCGGCATCGGCGAAGTCAATGAAAATGTGGCCCAGAGTTCCCGGGTATCCTCGGAGATTGCCACTGATATCTCCCAGGTGCACCAGGTGTCTGATGAAATGGCCCAGCGCAGTGATCACATGAGAAAAAATGCCCGGGACCTGTCAGACCTGTCAGCCAAACTCAGAAATATGATCGGTGTTTTCAAGGTGTCGAGCCGAAAAGAAGATACAAAAGACACCCCTGAAAGTTCCCAAAACATTCCAGACCTGATGCCATGGGGTGATGAATTGAAACTGGGCATTAAAAGCATTGACGAACAGCACAAAGAACTGGTCCGCATGGTCAACCACCTGCACCGGGCATTGAAATCCAAAACCGGCGCAGAAGAATCGGGTAAGATACTGACGGAGCTGGCCGCTTATACCGAATCCCATTTCGCCCATGAGGAAGAATTGTTTGCAGCCCACGAGTACCCGGACCGTGCAGACCACGAAAAAATCCATAAGGACCTGGTGGAAAAAGTCACTGCGTTCAAAACACAGTTCGACCAGGGAAAAGCCGGCCTGTCCATGGAATTGATGGATTTTCTTACAAACTGGCTGCGGCACCATATTCTGGAAGTTGACAAGGCCTATGTGCCGTTTTTAAAGGAAAAAGGAGTGAAATAACCATACAATTCAATGGGTTTTTCAAAACAGGGCGTATGAACTCATGCTTTACCTGTGTGAAAAATCGTGATAGAATTTTAACCGAATTTTAGAGACGTAAGAGACATCGAATTTTAGAGACAAAGAGTATGCATTTAAGAAGGCTATGGAAATGAAAAATAATAAATGTTCCATGAATCGGTTCCACAATAACAAGGGATTTTCTTTTCTCGAACTCATGGTGGTGGTGGTGATTCTGGGGATTTTGGCCACCTATGTTGCCCCCCGCTTCATGGGAAGGGCTGATGATGCCAAAGCGGTCAAGGCAAAAGTGGATATTGTTTCCATTGAAACAGCCCTCAAGCTGTACAAACTTGACAACGGGGTGTATCCGACAACCGACCAGGGACTTGCCGCCCTGGTGGAAAAGCCGGGCACGGAACCGATCCCAATGAACTGGAAGGAAAAGGGATATCTGGAAAAGGCAAGGGTCCCGAAAGACCCATGGGGCAGGGAGTATCTGTATCTGTCTCCGGGGATTCATGATGACTATGATATTATTTCCTACGGGGCGGACGGGGTTCCCGGGGGAGAAGGAAAAGACAAAGATATCAACAGCTGGGAACTTGAGTAAATACCAACACATATCCGGCTTCACCCTGATAGAACTGATGGTTGTCATGGGTATCATCAGCAGTCTGTTGGTTTTTTCTCTTCCTGTGTTCAGGGATCTGGCTGTGTTTTCAGGCGGCAAAAACCAGGTTGGTGATATGGCCCGGTTGATAGATGACCTGAAAAAAAGAGCGGTTGAACAGAATGCCGAAAT
>JAABRW010000307.1 GCA_011390695.1 Desulfotignum sp. | reverse complement strand
CCGGCTGCGTGCCGTTTGCAAGGTTTCGAATCTCTCAGAAGCTTCTTTTTTTTCGACCAGATTCAGTCCGAGATTATCCGGGGTTATGGTCTGTCCGGAAAGGATTGAAAGAGCCCGTCGGATACGGTTTTGGAGTTCGCGAACATTACCCGGCCAGTCATGGACGGACAGGGCAGCAATGGCGCCGGGCGAAAAAGCAATCCGGCCGGCCTTGAGAGTTCGGTTTTCATCACGGAGAAAATGCTGGGCCAGCACCATGATGTCTTCCGGCCGGTCTCTTAGCAGCGGCAGATGAATCGGCACTACGTTCATCCGATAATACAGGTCTTCACGAAATTCTCCGTCGGCAGTGGCTTTTTCAAGATCCACATTGGTGGCGGCAATGATTCGGGTGTCCATTGAAAGCACGCTTTTGCCGCCCACCCGTTCAATCGTTCCCTCCTGAAGATAACGCAGCAGTTTTACCTGCATTGACAGGGGCAGGTCCCCGATTTCATCCAGAAATACCGTGCCGGTATCCGCCTGTTCGAATTTGCCTGTTTTTCTGGCCACCGCACCGGTAAAAGCGCCTTTTTCATGGCCGAATAATTCGCTTTCCAGCAGATTTTCAGGGATTGCTCCGCAGTTGATGATCACAAACGGTTTCTGACTGCGGGGGCTCAGGGAATGAATCGCATGGGCGACCATTTCCTTGCCGGTGCCGGATTCCCCGCTGATCAGCACGGGATAATCGGTTGTACTGATTTTGCGGATCAGGGAAAATACTTTTTGCATGACCGGTGATACGCCAATGATGCCGCACAGTGATCCGCTCTGGTCTATTTGCTGGTGAAGTTGCCGGTTGGCCGCTTCAAGGGTGCAGAGTCTGAATGTCCGGTTTAAGATGAGCTGTAAAATTTTAAGATCAATTGGTTTGGCACAGAAATCAGCCGCGCCCAGTCCTACGGCCTTGACAGCGATCTCTTTTTCGGAATTGCCCGTGATAACAATAATTTTGATATGGGGCGAAAGCGTGCCCAGTTCCTCGAGCAGTTTAAGGCCTTCACGCGGTGTGTCGGGTGAGGGGGGGAGGCCCAGGTCGAGTGTGGCAACAGAAAACAGACCGGAGGCCAGATATTGCCGGGCTTCTTCCGAATCAGCGGCTATGGAGACATCATAGGACTGGTTCAGGGCCCACTTCAGCTGCTTGGCCACAGAAGGTTCGTCTTCAATGATCAGCAATTTTTTTTTTGTCACAGAACCCCCCGGTTTGCTGTGTTGTTCATGAGCGTCAAATCAAGCTCGTCTGCACATTCTTTGATAATCCTCTTTCTTATGTATTTATCAGAATTTATATATCCGGTCAGCAGCGCCCTATCTGCAATGATGTTGATTAAACGCGGATAGCCCTTGGAAAAATTATAAATTTTATGAATTGCATTGGTCTTAAAAATTTTTCTGTTATTTCCGGCAACCGTTAAGCGATGTTCGATATATTTTTCAGTTTCCGATAGTGACAGGGGCGGGATATTATAATTGGCCACTATCCGCTGTCGGATTGCCCTGTTCTCCGGCTGAAGAAGCATTTGACCGAACTCAAGCTGACCGACAAAAAAAATATTGATCAGCGCATTCCCTTTTTTTTCGAAATTCAAAAACAGCCTGATTTCATTCAGAAGCAACGGGTCGAGCAACTGGCATTCGTCAATGACCAGCAGAACACGATTCCCCTTATAGTGTGAGGTGAGTAAGAATTCACCAAACGCCTCAAGAAAGGCGCCTTTTGACCCATATTCACCGGATAATCCGAACGATCTTGCCACATAATTGAAAAAATCGAGTTGTTCCATCACCGGATTATGGACCATAACGGCCAGATCTTTTTGCCCCAGGCCGTGCAGCAATGCTTTTACGATGGTTGTTTTACCTACGCCGACATCGCCGGTTAAAAGCAGAAAGCCTTTGTTTTCCTGAAGTCCGTATTTTAGTGTGGCCAGCGCTTCTGTCTGTTTTTCACCAAGCCATAGAAAGGAGGGGTCGGTATTCGTTTGAAAGGGTTTCTGAACAAGATGAAAATGTTCGAGATACATATCCTTTCCCAAATTTGATTTGTTGCCTGTGTTGCTTGTTTCATCAATTTGGCGGGTTTCCGGGGTCCGGCAGGTTTTTTTCCTTACATCCGATTTTTTTGGAGAATCCATGCATAATTCATCCAATAACAGCTCCTGGGTAGCTGATATATCTTCTGCTGATTCCGAAGAGATCGTTTTTTTGATTTCATGGGTTAGCTGAATTCTATTATCCGGCTGATTTTTTACTTCAGCCGTAATGTTTTTCCGATTGGACGGAACGCATGCAACCTGACTTTTATCCCAGCAGGCCCCGGCAAAGTCCATAAGTTCTGTTTTAACCCGCGTTCGGGTCCGTCTTTGTGGTAATTCACTGAATTTTATGGTAATGCGTTCCCATGTGGCAATTTCCCGGGCAGCGGATTCTCCTCTTAAATCCTTGTAATGAGCATCAATGAGCGCGCCTTTATTGAAATACAGGAAACCTTTATTTTGTTTTGAAGATTTTGCCTCCATTCGGCAGGTTTTCTGTAAGATTTCAATCAGGGGCAGCACACTGGTCATTGTCATCCCCTGAAAGTGCTTCCCCTCATCTCTTATGCTGAGTCCCACAATAATTGCTGATGCCAGAGAGCTGACTTTAAATGGTTTTTCCAGATGATAGAGAAAAGATTGTTTCGCCATTTGCTCTTTAAACCATGGCTTGCCATGGTCGGTCATTATTATACAGGGAAGGTTGGGATGATGTTGTGTCAGATAGGATAAAAGTTCAAGCAAGTCGATGCCTGGGGGACTGATGTCGGTAACGAACACAGAAAATTTTGTTTTATTGAATAGCGCAAACGCTTCTTCTGCATGGCTTACAATACTTACTGTAAACTGATGCATTCTGTTTAATTCTGACTCCAATATACTGGCATGATCAGTGTCCCTGATCAGGATGAGTACTTTATCCACTTTAAGCCTGTCTTTTATTTATAAAATTTATATCATCAAGTAATGTTTTACCAGTGCCACCCTATGGTTCCGGTTACTCCCCGAATGTTGTCATAATCCACTTGAACAACAAAGTCCCATTTGTAATCGATGAAATAACTTATACCGCCGCCATAAAGGGCTTCAATTTCACTGTCTGAAGATTCC
>JAABRW010000306.1 GCA_011390695.1 Desulfotignum sp. | reverse complement strand
GTCGGATCAAAAAGGAAGAAAGCCCTTTATTTTGTTCGGCTTGATTTCCTATACACTGATTTCCATTGCGTTCGTTTTTTCAGATACTGTGGAAGGACTGATCTTTATCCGGTTCATCCAGGGGGCCGGATCCGCCATGATCATGCCCGTGGTCCAGGCCTATGTAGGGGAGATCACCCCTAAGGGATCGGAAGGGTACGCCATGGGGCTGTTCAATCTGTCCATGTTTCTGAGCATGAGTCTGGGCCCGCTCATGGGCGGTGTGATACAGGACCTGTGGTCCATGGATGCCGCGTTTGTCAGCATGGGAGTGCTGTCTTTTATCGGAGTGCTGCTGTGTGTGTGGCTCCTGCCGCCTTTGTCCGAGGAACGGCTTCGGTCCGGGCACCAGACTTTTCAGATTCCCTGGGCCCTGGTGGTCAGGGACAGGGAACTGTTGGGCCTGTTTTCCTTCCGGTATGCCTATACTGCGTGTATCGGCGCCATATGGAGCTTTCTGCCCCTGTTCGGAGCTCAGATGTTTGGTCAGTCCGGTGCCAGAATCGGGCTTCTGGTGACCCTGGGCGTTTTTATATCCGGGATTTTGCAACTGCCCATGGGATATCTGGCGGATCGCATCAGCCGACAGGCCATGGTCGTTTTCGGCGGGATCATCGCCACCGCCGGCATGGTCTGGATTTACTTTGCCGCTTCATTTTTTGATCTGCTGGCTGCCGTGTCTTTGTTCGGTGTGGGCGGCGGGATTGCCATGCCGGCCATCACAGCCCTGGCCGTGGTCAACGGAGAACAGAAAAAAGCCATGGGATCGGTGATGGCCATATTGACGGTGGCCCACAGTTTAGGCATGCTCACCGGATCAATGGCTGCCGGTCTGGCCATGGATTTTTTCAGTCTCAGGCTGGCGTTTCCTGTGTCCGGTCTGGTCATGGCTCTGGGCACGGGCGTGTTTGCCTTTCTTCATTTTTCCAGATGCTTTCATCGGTCCTGAAAAGAAAAAAATGACAACACAGGGATTAAAAATCGTAAAAGTGTGATAAAATAAAAGGTCATCTGGAAAATTATAACCAGACATTGAAGAAAAATTTGAAGACAAAAAAAGGGGGATATGGTGAAATCAATGTATGTCATGACGTGGGCTGCTGTGTTTACAGCCGTTGTTGCGATGCTGGCCGGCGGATGTGCATCCAGTCGGTCATCGGAAGTGTATTCCAGGGATCAGGCTCGTCAGGTCCAGACCGTGATGATGGGGACTGTGGAATCGGTCAAGTATGTCACCATCGAAGGGACCAAAACCCCGGTAGGAACCGCTGTCGGCGGGGTTGCCGGCGGGGTGCTGGGCAGTACGGTGGGAGGCGGTTCAGGCCGCACGGTGGCAACCGTGATCGGTGCGCTGGCCGGAGCTGCTGCCAGGACTGCGGCGGAAGAAGGCATCACCCGGAAGCCCGGCCTTGAAATTGTTGTGACAAAAGACACAGGCACCACCATTGTGGTGGTCCAGGAAGCGGATGTGGAAGTGTCCCCGGGAGACCGGGTCCGGATCATCACCGCGGCTGACGGCACCACCCGGGTGTCCAGATAATTTTTTAAAACCATCCATCTGCAAGTTGTGATTAAATAAAAGAGACATTAATGAAAAAACAAATTCAGACCAACGACAAATTGCGCAATATCGCCATCATCGCCCATGTGGACCATGGAAAGACCACCCTGGTGGATGCCATGTTCCGTCAAAGCGGTATTTTCAGGGAAGGACAGCAGGTGGATGAACGCCTCATGGACAGCATGGATCTTGAGCGGGAGCGGGGCATTACCATTGCCGCCAAGAACTGTTCCGTGGTGTGGAAAGATGTGAAAATCAATATCATCGATACCCCGGGCCATGCGGATTTCGGCGGGGAAGTGGAACGGGCCCTGTCCATGGCGGACAGTGCCATCCTTCTGGTGGATGCATCCGAAGGCCCGTTGCCCCAGACCCGCTTTGTTTTGAAAAAAACTTTCGAGGCAAGGCTGCCGGTCATGGTGATCATCAACAAAATCGACCGCAAAGATGCCCGGCCCGATGAAGTGCTGGACATGGTGTATGATCTGTTTATCGATCTGGAGGCCACCGAGGATCAGCTGGACTTTATTTATTTTTATGCCATAGGCAGAGACGGGATTGTCAAACGGGAACTGGATGCGGATGTGCCCCACCTGCATGATCTGTTTGATACCATTGTCAAAGAGATGCCTCCCCCGTCCTATGATCCGGAAGCCCCGTTTCAGATGCTGGTGTCTGATCTCGGATATTCCGACTATCTGGGACGTCTGGCCATCGGCAAGGTGTTCAACGGAGCTGCCGCGTCCAATGAATCATTGGTGTGTCTGGGAGAAAATGACCACCAGATTCTGTTGAAAGTGACCAAACTTCAGTCCTATAAAGGCATGACCCTGGTGCCGGTGGACCGGGCCGATCCCGGCGATATTGTGGTGCTGTCCGGTATCGAGGATGTCAGGATCGGAGATACCATTTGTACCCGCCAGGCCCCTTGTGCCCTGCCCAGGATCACAGTGGACGAGCCCACGGTGTTCATGCAGTTTGCCATTACCAATTCGCCGTTTGCCGGCAGAGAAGGCAAATATGTCCAGTCCAGGAAAATCCGGGAACGCCTGCTCAAGGAAACCTTGAAAAATGTGGCCATCGAGGTGGAAGACAGCACCACGGACGAAAGTTTTGTGGTCAAGGGCAGAGGCGAGCTGCAACTGGCCATTTTGATCGAAACCATGCGCCGGGAGGGGTTTGAGCTTTGTGTGAGCCGGCCAAAGGTGATTTATAAGCAGGGTCAGGGGGAAACTCTGGAACCGATTGAACATCTGTTTGTGGATTGTGAAGAGGATTTCATGGGGGTGGTGACGGAAAAACTGTCCATCCGCAAAGGCAAAATGACCAACCTGGTGAACAACGGCAAAGGAAGGGTCCGCATCGAGTTTTCCATCCCGTCCCGTTCCCTGATCGGTTACCGGGACGAATTTCTCACCGACACAAGGGGTACCGGGATCATGAATTCCTATCTGGCCGGATACGAGCCGTTCCGGGGGGAATTCCCAGTTCGTTTCAACGGGTCTCTGGTCTCGGACCGGCAGGGCACGGCCGTGCCCTATGCCCTGTTCAATCTGGAACCTAGAGGACAGCTGTTCATTGTACCCGGTACTCCGGTGTATGAAGGCAT
>JAABRW010000305.1 GCA_011390695.1 Desulfotignum sp. | reverse complement strand
AATGGAGATAGTATTCGAAAAATTGCTGATAAACGGGGCATAGGGAGAAAACAAGTCCGGATCTTCTATTTCAATAATCAGAAAACCAAAAAACCGGGCAGATGTATTCAAAAAATAGATTTCATGCTTTTCCCTGCCGTCGAACCGGCACACCAGTCCTTTACCAGAACAGACAGAAGGGGATACGATATCACAGCCATCACAGAAGTCGGGCAACAGATCTCCTGACGGGCGTGGTTCCCCGCAAATGCAGATGCTGCAACTGACGACTCCGGGAATCTTTTTCAGTGCCCGGGCGGAAAAGTCTCCAATTTTTTCGTTGGAGGGAAACACATGAAAGATATTTTCCGCCGCAGAAAGCTGGCCGATGATTTTGATATTTGCATGCATATCCACCCCCCTGAAATTCTTTAATTCACCGCATGTTACACTGAGCCAAAAAACTCCTCCGGGGTTATATAATATGGGTTGTGCACCACCTGTCCGTGAACAATCATATATGGATGCACTTCAAGACACTTGAGGATGGTAGCCCCGTCAAACCGGTTGGCATCATACTGGCAGACAGCGGTTACCGGATGCGTAGTAACAACCACATTGACCAGTGATTCATATTCCATCAGGCGCTCTGAACCAGGCAGGTTTTTCAAAGCCCACCCCATCTCGCCGCTGACACGGCAATGGGGATAGCCCTGTTCCACAGACTGACTATAAAAGTCCCGCAGCGTTGCCAGCATTCTGTCAGGGACAAAGGTGTCGTCCGGGCAGTAGGTTTTTTGGGCCTCAGCTGTTGTGAATGCGGCATTCAGTTTTTTCTGCGGTATGGTGATATCCATTTCTTCCAGCCAGGCATACACATCCATGGGGGCGATGTTATCAACAAAATAGGCCACTTTCTCTCCGGTTTTCAGCCCTCCCTCCAGGAATTTTGTTATGATTTTGCGGCGTTCTGTCTCATCATTGTAAATAAGACACATGTGCGTACCTGCAGGATAGGCTTTGTTGTCAAACCCCAGAGATATGGTTCCGTCATTTTTCATAACAATCTCCTTTCTTCATTCTTGCCGGCCTTAAAACATGGTTTAAAGATTGATACCAGGATAGTATTTTTCAGCACATTCCCTGCAGCTAATACATACGGGTACCGAACCCATCCCAACAATTTACGATATCAGATTCCGGGCTGTTTTGGTATGCTTTATTTCTAACTGCTGAACCGGACAAACTCGAAAACAGGCTATTTCCCCTGTTCCGCTTCCAGAATTGTTTTGACAGCAGACAAAAGAACAGTCCTTTCAACCGGCTTTTCCAGAACGGCTTTTGCACCTGCTGCACAGGCTATGCTCAGGTAATCCTGTGGCGAATTAAATCCACCGCCGGATATAGCAATCACAGGTACGGCCGGATTTTTTTTTCTCATTTCCATGATTATTTCAATGCCTTCTTTTTCAGGCATGATAATATCTGTAATAACAAGATCAAAGGGTATTTCTCTGAACAGCTTCATCCCCTCTTCGCCACCTGAAGCTGTTTTGACCTTAAATCCCTCCCGTTCAAGCATCTTTTCAAGCAAAAATCTGACGGGGGCTTCATCATCAATAACCAGAATATGTTTCACAGGATTTTTCCTTTTTTAAGCTATCCCTTTTTCCGTTACATATTGAAGACGTATTCAAATTGTCTCAGCGTTGTATAAGATCTTTTCTTTCCAACAGAGCCAACAAGAATCATGTAACGTTTCCAAAATCAACTGTCACCACGCTTAACCAGATGGAGTTCAAGACCAAGGCTGTTGAGCAATTCAAACACTTTCCCCAGTTGTGCGGTTGCTTTGCCCTTTTCAAGCTCTATAATAAATTTTCTGCCGACATCAGCAAACTCGGAAATCTCTTTTTGCGTCAGTTTGAGATGTTTCCGCTCTTTGAGAAGATATTGTCCCAATTCTACAGGATTGTTGATTTTGGTTGAAGATTTCAATATGATTCCCCACAAAAAAGTTTCTGATCAGATACTTTTAACAGAGATGCAAATGAAATGCAAGAAAAAGTTGCCGTTCGGAAACTTTCTGGAATTACAACATTGCATCACGCATCACCTCCCGCACCTTTGCGGCAATATCTTCCATGGAAAACGGCTTCTGCATGAAATGCACATCCGGGTCCAGCACCCCGTGGTGGGCGATCACATTGGCGGTGTAACCGGACATGAACACTACCTTGAGGTCCGGGCGCAATTGTGCCAGCTGTGCGGCCAGGTCCCGGCCGTTCATTCCGGGCATGACAACATCTGTGATCAACAGATGAATCGGTCCGGCATATTCTTTGGCCAGGTGCAATGCCTCTTCCGGAGAAGCGGCAGCCAGTGCAGTGTATCCCAGTTGTTCCAGCATGGCACAGGCCAGCTCCAGAATAACCGTTTCATCCTCAGCAACCAGGATGGTCTCGCCATGGCCTGACGGGATTTGTACCTGTTTTCCGGGTTGGGCCTGTTCCGGCTGTTCTGTGTGACGGGCCAGATAGATCTTTATGGTGGTACCGTTTTCCGGTTCACTGTACACATTGATAAAGCCGTTGTTCTGCCGGACAATACCGTATACGGTGGCAAGCCCCAGACCGGTACCTTTTCCCGCTTTTTTGGTGGTATAAAAAGGCTCAAACATATTGTCTCTGGTTTCTTTGTCCATGCCGCAGCCGTTGTCACTCACCGCCAGCATGACAAAATCACCGGGAACAAAGCCCGGGTGGTCATCACAATATGCCTGGTCAAATGATTTTGACCCGGTTTCAATGGCAACTTTCCCCACATCTGCGATGGCATCCCTGGCGTTTACACACAGGTTGGCCAGGATCTGATCGATCTGCACCGGATCCATTTTCACTGGCCACAGGGTATCGGCAGGCTGCCAGGACACATCGATATTTTCTCCCATGAGCCGGTGCAGTATCTGGAGCATGCCTTCATCGATTGTTCGGTTCAAATCCAGGACTTGCGGAGAGATGGTCTGCTTTCTGGCAAATGCCAGCAGCTGACGGGTAATATCTGCCGACCGGGTGGCAGCTGTATGGATTTTTTTCAAATTGTCATGCACCGGGTCGGCAGGATCGATTTTACCCAGGGCCAGTTCCGCATACCCGAGGATCACATTGAGCATATTGTTATAATCATGGGCCACCCCCCCTGCCAGCCGTCCC
This sequence comes from Desulfotignum sp., assembly GCA_011390695.1. Next base: position 22 of record JAABRW010000305.1, on the reverse strand, counting down.
ACGGATTCCATTTTCTGGGCCT
>JAABRW010000304.1 GCA_011390695.1 Desulfotignum sp. | reverse complement strand
AGAGAGATAAAGGTCCTTACCCCGATGCCGGACGGGCCTTTGGGGATATAGGATTTTTCCGTAAAATCCCAGGCAGTCCCGGCAATATCCAGATGGGCCCAGGGGGTTTTGTCCACAAATTTGGACAGATAGGCTGCCGCGGTAATGGTGCCTCCGGGTTTTCCCCCGACATTTTTGATGTCCGCCACCTTGGATTCGATCTGTTTTTCATAGTCTTTGTTCAAGGGCAGGCGCCACACCGGCTCACCAGCCTCTTTTCCTGCAGCCACAAGGCGTTCTGACAAAGCATCACTGTTGGATATCAGACCGGAATAATGGTGGCCCAGACCGATGATCACCGCCCCTGTAAGGGTGGCGATATCCACCACGCAGTCGGGTGCATAGGTTTTGATGCCCCAGGCCAGGGCATCGGCCAGAATCATGCGGCCTTCTGCATCCGTGTTCACGATTTCGGATGTGACCCCGTTGTAATGGTGGATGATGTCACCCGGGTGGATGGCCCTGCTGCCGGACATGTTGTCCGTGGCCGGTACAATGGCCACCACCCTTATACCGGGTTTCTCTTCGGCCACAGCTGCCATGGTGGCCAGCACGGCAGCCCCGCCGCACATGTCGTATTTCATCTCTTCCATACCCGCAGACGGTTTGATGCTGATGCCCCCTGAATCAAAGGTGATTCCCTTGCCCACCAAAAGCAGGGTGTCTGATTTTTTACCCGGATTGTACTCCAGGGCCACCATGCAGGGCGGGGTGGAAGATCCCTGGTTCACCGCCAGAATGCCGCCCATGCCCAGTTTTTCCATATCTTTTTTTTCCAGGCAGGTACAGGCCAGGCCATGGGTTTTGGCCAGATCAGCTGCATAGTCGGCAAACTGCTTCGGGGTCCATCCGTTGCCCGGTTCATTGGCCATATCCCGTGCTGCACAGGCGGCCCTGGCTGCCGTCACCCCTGTTTTCGCCCCTTTGCGTACTGCTTTGACAGAGGTATCTGAAAAGAATTTGATATCTGCAAGCCCTTCATAATCGGTTTTCTTTCTGGTGGTTTTTTTGTACTTGGCAAACCGGTAATCCCCTAAAAGAATGCCTTCTGCCAGGGCCCGGGAGATTTTTTCCACAGGTATCTGCGCCATGTGGGGCACACACACCACCAGGGTTTTTGTTTTTGTTTTTTCACAAACTTTGGCTGTGTTTCCCCCGAGTCTGCGCAGGGTTTCCAGAAAATCGTCCGGATCTTTTTCGGGATCATCTTTGCCCATGCCCAGAACAAGGATACGCCTGGATCCTGATTTTGTTTTTAAGTCCCCATTCGGGTAATACAGAAGTTCTTCATCCATTTTGCCGGAAAAATCCCCCAGTTCATGGGCAATTTTAACCCGGGCCTCTACTTTTGGATCACAAACAGGGGGCATATTTTTTCTCTGGATGGCAAAATAGACCACAAGATCAGATACAAGGGTGTCAACAGGTTTTTCAGTGATGGTCAGCCGGGTGTTTTTCATGGGTTTCTCCATATTATTCGGGTAAAGATACTATTTTAACAAGAATTTGATTATATCATGATATTGCTTACCATGGAACCGGCAAGATGTCAGCTATTCTCCTGAATGTTTTTTCAGACACAGGAAATGAAAATATATTGACTTTCAGCGGGGTTTCCTATTCTATCTTGAAAAAGATATGTTCAAAAAAAGTATAGCAGTATGATGTGGCAGTAGAAGCAGACCATACCAGAGAAAAATAAAGACCAAAAAAAAAAGGAGGATGGATATATGGACAAAATGAAAGTGCGTGAACTCATGGTGCCGACAGACAGATTTCCAAAAATATCCGATAACGCATCTTTATTCGATGCACTTTTTGCCCTGGAAAATGCCCAGGAGGCATTTTTATCCGGAAAAGCCGAGCAGAGAGTTTTGCTGGTGGAAGATGAGCAGGAAAAGATTATCGGAAAAATCTCTCCTATTGATCTGTTCAGAGGACTGGAAAAAAAATACAACGAAGTGAATGTTGAAGAAACCCTTGAAAAATTCGGCCTTAGATATATATGGAACAACATGCAAAAAGACTTGAATTTGTGGGAGAGTCCGTTCGAGGATCTGTGCCGCAAAGCTGCTGATGTCCATGTCAAAGATTTTGTCAATATTCCGGGGGAAGGTCAGACAGTTGAAGGAGACGACAATATTTCCATATGCTTTCACCTGTTTGTTGTAAACCGGCACGATACCCTTTTTGTCCTGGAAAAAAATCAATTTGTGGGTCTGCTGCGGTTTTCCGATGTATACAAGGAGGTATCCCGGACAATGAAAGAATGCACGTTTTGATCATGAAATGATGTAACAGGGCCAGGCTGCCGAAGCGGTTCCGGGCATAGTGAGGCCCGGACCATTATCCTATGAAGATTGGATACGGTCCGGGCGGTCACATTTTTTTATTTTTAAAAAAATCGCGTACAAAGGCAATATGGGTATTCATGGATACATAGGCCGTGTCCGGATCCCGGGATGTGATGGCGTCCAGAATGGCCCGGTGCTGGGTTAAGATTTTTTTAATATTTTTCGGGTCTTCGTATAAGCTGGCCAGGTTCTCCCGGATCCCGTGGAACAAATAGTCGTAAAAATTGCGCATGATCAGGATGTGCAGCGGATTTTTGGCAGCATAGGCAATGGCCATGTGAAAGCTGGTGTCCGCTTCCGTGCCCAGACGTCCGGATTCCACCTCATGCTGCATTTCATCTATGCTCTGGATCAGGGCGGTGATATCGGTTTCATCCGCCCGCTGGGCAGCCAGGGAGGCAGCATTACATTCCAGGCCCATCCGCACCTCGAGCAGGTCCACCAGGGATGCGGACTGGGCTTCCATGGCCTTTGCCAGAGGATTTTCCTGCACCGCTTCCATGGGTTTTACAAAGGTGCCCTGTCCCTGCTTCTGGGTAATCAGGCCCATGGTGACCAGGCGCTGGATGGCATCCCTGATGGTGGTGCGGGACACGTTCATGGCCTCGGCCAGCTCACGTTCGGTCATCAGTTTTTCTCCAGGCTTGAGCTTGCCCCGGTAAATGAGTTCCCGGATCTGATCCAGGACCTGATCTGAGATACGCTTGGGCTTTATGGGCTTTATGGGTATGGTCATAATCCTATGTTACATGCCGGTCCGGTTTTTATGGTCAAGATTTAAACCATGGATTATTTATTATTCCATTTGTTTTATCAAGGGTTTTTTAATCAAATTCTAATAGGTCAATACCATTCCG
>JAABRW010000314.1 GCA_011390695.1 Desulfotignum sp. | reverse complement strand
ATCCCTTCCGAATTGTCATCGATGTCTGGGGCACGGGGGCCGGGACCGGGGACCATCTGCAGGAACAGCAGGTGGCGGCCAAAACAGATGATGGGCTCACATCCAGCCCCATGAGCACGGACAATCTGAAATCCTCGGACATCGCCCGGCAGCTGGCCCTTGGGGTGCAGAAAATCGTTATCGACCCGGGCCACGGGGGAGCGGATCCCGGGGCCCCGGGGTATATCAAAGGGGTGTGGGAAAAAGATATTGTGCTCCAGATGGCCAAAAAACTGGCAGTCAAACTGCGGGACCGGCTCAAATGCACGGTGATCCTTACCCGGAGCACTGATACCAAACTGACCCTGGAAGAAAGAACCGCACTTGCCAATACCCAGCGGGCGGATCTGTTCATTTCTCTGCATACCAATGCGGCCCGCAACAAAAAACTGGCCGGCATTGAAACCTATCTTTTGAACCTGGCCACGGATGAACAGGCCATTGCCGTGGCTGCCAGGGAAAACGCCACCTCCAGAAAAAACATTTCCGACCTGGAATTCATTTTAAGCGATCTGATGAAACATGCCAAGATCGGTGAATCCACCCGGCTGGCCAATGACGTCCACCAGGCCATGATCCGGGGTATGTCAAAAAAATATACCGGTATCAGGGATCTGGGGGTGAAACAGGCCCCGTTTTATGTGCTGCTGGGGGCCCGCATGCCCTCCATTCTCATTGAAACCTCTTTTATTTCCAATAAACTGGAATGTAAACGGCTGCTGAACCCCTCCTACCAGGAAGATATCTGCAATGCCATTGCAGATGGCGTACAAAAATATGTTGATGCAACAAACCCGCGGCAATTGTGATATATAAATAAAACAAAACTGCAACTCTGAAACTACTGCAAGGAGAAACCCATGTCTTTTGAAAACATTATCCTGACAATGGAAAACAACATTGCACTGATACAATTCAACCGGCCCAAGGCATTGAATGCCTTGAACAACGCCATGTTTGATGACCTGGACCAGGCCCTGGACCAGGTGCAGGCCGATCCTGATATCCGGGTTCTGGTGCTCACCGGTGCCGGGGACAAGGCATTTGTGGCAGGTGCGGATATCGTGGAACTGTCCGAAATGACCCCTCTCCAGGGCAAATATTTTTCCAGAAAAGGCCAGAAGGTCTTTTCAAAGATTGAAGATCTGCCCATTCCGGCCATTGCAGCGGTGAACGGATACGCCCTGGGCGGGGGGTCGGAAGCAGCTTTGGCCTGTGATTTTATTTATGCCTCTGAAAAAGCGGTTTTCGGGCTGCCGGAAATTACCCTGGGCCTGATTCCCGGCTTTGGCGGCACCCAGCGCCTGGCACGTCTGGTGGGAAACAACCGGGCCAGGGAAATGGTGTTCACCGGAAAAAACATTACCGCCCAACAGGCACTTGATTACGGCCTGGTCAACCAGGTATGCGCCCCGGAAGATCTCATGGATGCGGTCATGAAGACCGCCGGCAATATTGCCGCCAAAGGATGCGTGGCTTTGCGGGCTGCCAAGGAAGTCATCCACAACGGCACCAACACAGACCTGGAAACCGGCTGCAGAATTGAAAATGATGCCTTCGGCCTGACCATGGCCAGTGTCGATGCCAAAGAAGGCACATCCGCCTTTCTGGAAAAACGCAAACCCGTGTTCAAAGGAGGGCTCAACTAGCCCGGGCCCTATTCGGACCGGGCAGCAGCCTGTATTTTTAAAAGGAAAGACCCATGCCCATTTTTGATATTGATTTTGAAACCATGCCCAGGGAAGGCGTTGAAGCCATCCAGCTGCGGCGGCTCCAGACCACCATTGACCGGGTATATGCAACTGTACCGTTTTATAAAAAAAGCTTTGATGCCGCCGGCATCAAACCAAAAGACATCCAGCGCCTGGAAGATTTGAAACATGTGCCCTTCACCACCAAGCAGGATCTGCGGGACAATTATCCCTATGACATGTTTGCCGTACCCATGGAACAGGTGGTGCGCATCCATGCCTCATCCGGCACAACCGGCAGGCCCACGGTGGTGGGCTACACCCGCCGGGATATTGAAAACTGGGCCGGACTTATGGCCAGAAGCCTGTCAGCTGCCGGGGCCGGCTCCGGGGATATCATCCACAATGCCTTCGGTTACGGACTTTTCACCGGGGGCCTGGGGGCCCATTACGGGGCCGAGCGTTTAGGGGCATCCGTGATTCCGGTATCCGGCGGCAACACCAGGCGGCAGATCACCATTATGAAGGATTTCAAACCCACTATTTTGTGCGGCACCCCTTCTTATATTCTTCATCTGGCAGAGGTGGCAGATGACATGGGCGTGGATTTCAAGGATCTGTGCTTTACATCGGGTATTTTCGGTGCAGAACCCTGGACCGAAAGCATGCGCACGGAGCTGGAAGCCAAACTCCACCTCAAGGCTGTGGATATTTACGGACTCAGTGAAGTGATCGGTCCCGGGGTTTCCATAGAATGCCGGGAAGAACAAAACGGGCTGCATGTGTTCGAGGACCATTTTATCGTGGAAATCATCGATCCGGAAACAGGAAAGGTCCTGCCCCATGGGGAAGCAGGAGAACTGGTGTTCACCTCCATCACCAAGGAGGCCTTTCCCGTCATCCGGTACCGCACCAGGGATATTTCCGCTTTAAACCCCACGCCCTGCGCCTGTGGCCGGACCCATATCCGCATGACCAAGCCGGCCGGCCGCACCGATGACATGCTCATCATCCGGGGGGTCAATGTATTTCCTTCCCAGATCGAAAGCGTGCTCATGGAAACCGGAAAAATTCTGCCCCATTACCAGCTGGAAGTGGACAGAAAAGACAACCTGGATACACTCACGGTAAAAGTGGAAATAGATGAATCCCTTTTTTCCGATGATATCAAAAGCCTCCAAACCATGGAAAATACAATTTCCTTTGATATCAAAGAAACCCTGGGGGTATCCGCCAAGGTCATGCTTGTGGAACCGAAAGCCATTGCACGCAGCCAGGGAAAGGCTGTCCGGGTGATCGACAAAAGAAAACTATAAAGAAAAGGAGATCCCACATGCTTGCTGAACAGATATCAGTATTTGTTGAAAACAAAGAAGGACGACTGGCCGAGATAACCGCTATCCTGCGGGATGCCCGGGTGAACATCCGGGCCCTGTCTTTGGCCGACACCACGGATTTCGGGGTACTGCGGCTCATTGTAGACGACAATGACAAGGCGGAACAGGCCTTGCGAAAAGAAGGATTTACCGTGGGAAGAACCAAGGTGCTGGCCGTGGAAGTGGTTGACGAACCAGGCGGTCTCAACGAGGTACTGGATCCCTTGTGGATGCAGAATCTCAATGTGGAATACATGTATGCCTTTGCCAATCCCAAAGGCAAAAACGCCATCATGGTATTTCGGTTCGACGACCATGAAAAAGCCCTCAAGATCCTGGAAGAACGGCAGATCCATGTTATCACTGCCGAGGAGGTCGCCAACCTGTGATTTTTGCACCAGGCCGGCCGAACAAAAAACTGGTGAGAACCTGAACCCCTATATTGGCAGATTGATGGTAAAGCAGCTGCCCTGGCCGGGACTGGATTCCACCAGAATCTGCCCGTTGTGGCTTTTTGTAATGATGAAATAGGAAACGGCAAGACCCAGGCCTGTACCATGACCGGCTCTTTTGGTGGTATAAAAAGGCTCAAATATCCGTTTTCTCTGCTCTGCATTCATGCCGGGGCCGTTGTCCCGGATCTGGACACTGACCATGCCGTTGTTTTTGAACAGCCGCAGGAAAAAACAGGGTTCCCGGTCCATTGTCCCGGACATCATGGCCTGGGCACCGTTGGACAGGATATTGAAAAACACCTGCTGGATTTCGCTGGATTTACAGGCAACCTCGGGCAGTCCAGGCTGGTAATCCTGCTCTATGCGGATCTTTTTAAAATCAAACTGCTTTTTCAGGCTATAATCACTTTTTGCCAGCTCCAGGGTCTGGTCCAGCAGTTTTGCCAGATCTGCTTTCACAAATCCTGCGTCTGATTTTCTGGAAAACGACAGCATATTGGAAACAATGGCTGCTGCCCGTCTGCCGGCGGTCAAAACAGCCTCGGTCATTTTAAAGATGTCGCGTTTTTCCAGGTAGGCAGCCATGAGGCCCAGATCCAGCCCCAGGTCCGTGGCAGCGGCCTGGTTGGCAGGCAGTTTGTTTTGCAGCCGGTTCTGGATAACCTGGGTGTTCTGCAGGATGCCGGCCAGGGGATTGTTGATTTCATGGGCCATGCCTGCAGCCAGTCCTCCCAGAGACACCATTTTTTCCGACTGGATCATCATTTCTTCCAGTCTGCGTTTTTCTTCTTCCTGGTGTTTAAGGGTCAATGCTTCCGTCAATGCCATTGCAAGCATCTGGGCTGCTTCTTTGTCCCCGGTATCATATCCGGTTGGTTTTCCGCTGAATCCCACAATACCGGTTATTTTCGCCCCCGCCCGCATGGGCACCCCCAAAAAATTGACAAGGGGAAGATGGGACTCGGGCATGTTTCCAATATCCGGGTGGTTGGCAAGATCATTGGCTATAATCACGGTGTTCTCTTTGATCACCCTGGCCCGGATACCGCTTATACAGGTCCCTTTGAGCCGCATTTCTTTTTCCATTTCTGTAAGGGCGCAATCCGCAAGGGCCTGTTGGGAAATTGCCAGAATATGTATGCGCCCGGGATGCATTTTGTCCACCTCACCCACAAAACAGTATTTGCCGTCAATAATCCCCAGGGCAATGGGAATAAAAATTTCTGCAACTTCCTGGCAGGAACCGGCTGTCATGGATCTTTGAAAAAATGTATTCATTGCAGAAACTGTCCGGCTCTGGTGCAGGATCTTTTTTTCATTGATTTCCTTTTGCCGGATCTGCTCTTTCAGGTGCTGGTTGGTATGGTCCAGGTCGGTAATTTTTTCTTTAACAGCATCCTGCATCAATCCAAAATTTTTGGCCAGCTCCCCCACTTCTCCTGCCCCGTACCGGGGTATCTGCCTGTCAAGATTTCCCCGGGCAATTTCAGAGGCTGCCGATGCCAGTCTGGTTATGGGCGCCATCAACCGGTTGATGATAAACACCAGCACCACCACCATGGTCAGGATGACCCCAAAGGTGAAAAAAAGCATCTGGGTGCGAAATTTTGCCAGTTCCTTTTCAAGCAGACTGGTGGAATATACCACCCGCATCTTGCCCAGTTTCACCCCCTGGTGTGCTATATAAAAATTTTTTTCGATATCCATGGCACCGGGTGGAAATTCTCTGGTCAGCTGGATATCAGTGTCGGTATCTGGAGCATGAATGGAGATATGCTTCACATTTGCATCGTCAAAAAAAATCTCCATGTTGATTTTCAAGGTTTCTTTGTCAACATTATAAAGGGGCCTGGCATTCACCAGCCGCATCATGTATGCGGCTTTTTCAATTTTATCTGTAAGGCTTTTACGTTCCAGATCCCGGATCTGGGCAATGAAATAAAAACATAAAAACAGATTGATGGTGCTGCAGGCGAGGATAACAACAATAATTATACGCCCTCTCACTCCCACAATTATTTGTTCCTTTTTTAGACAAGGGCCTTCTCATTTAAACTCACTTTTCTGACCAGCTTCCGGTAATCCGCAGAAGCCGTGGATCCCGGCGCAAATTCAAAAATGGTTTTTCCAAAGGACGGTGCTTCTGTCAAGCTTTCATTGTAGCGGATCGGGGTACAAATGGTATCAGGATACAATTTTTTCAACTGGGCATACAGGTTCTGGGGGCCTTTAATCCGGGTATCCAGAAAGGTGGGCACGATATATTTGAGTTCAATTTCCCTGCGGTATTTCTGAATGGAACCCAGGCTCTTTAAAAATTCTGCCAGGCCGTGAAGGGGCATGACTTCCAATGCCACGGGCACCAGCACCTCTTTGGCATAAAACAGCACATTCACAATGAGCTGGTCCCAGCCCGGAGAGGTGTCCATGATGATAAAATCAAATTGCCGGTCTAAAGGTGCCATGGCTTCGGAAAGGGTCCATTCCGCACCAAAACTTTTTCGGTCAATGATGCGTTTTACCCCTGCCAGAGATTTTCCGCCCCCCAGAAGCCATAAATTTTTCCGGGCCTCCAGAATGCATTCGGCAGGGGTCAATTCCCGGGTGAGCAGTTCGGTCAGGCCTGCAATCGGTTTTCGACCCAGCATATAGGCAGACTGGCCCTGGGTATCGGTGTCCACCAGCAGTACCTTGTACCCGGCCAGGGCCAGCCCACTGCCCAGATTGACCGCAGTGGTTGTTTTTCCCACCCCGCCCTTGCTCAGGGTCACACAGATCTTTCTTGCATTGAATGCTTTTGGGGATTCTGGTTCGCCTTTGTTGGCAAAAAGTGCGTCCACAAGCACAGGGAATCTGTGTCTGCAGGATTTGCAGGTGGCGGTAAGTTTTTTGCCGGTACCAATATAGGGCTTCACCGCATCCGGACTGACATTGTGCTTTCTGCTGCATCTGGGACAGACGATAATCACCCCTAATCCTCCTTTTTCAATTCATTGAGAATGGCATCAACAGCAATACTGGCTATCCGCTTCATGGAAACCTGCCGGTTCTTATCCAGAGAGACCCGCATCCGTATCTTGGCCCTGCTTTCCCACACCTCCACCGATACGTTATTTTTGGATACCTTCCAGGAATCATCAGAGGGTTCATAAAACGGAACCTCTTCAGGATCCCCTGGTTCCCTGCGGTATATCAGGCAGTCCAGCTCACGGGTTCGGCCTTCAGGCCCTTCATCGTTTCCAGCCAGAATTTTTCCCATGATATCTTTTTTCTGATTCATTTTTCCTCATCTGTTTCTTCCGGCAAAGATCTTTTTGACAATGCCAGTGCTCTTTTTTTCAGCTGGAGCAGGATCTGTTCCAGCGCTTTTTTCTGGGAATCTGTCATACGGACCCACTGGATACCAAACTGCCACAGCCCGCTGTCCAGGTCACAAGGAGAACAATGCCTGATCTGTCCGGTCAAATCAGACAGCTCAGTATCTTTGAAATCCAGCCTGCAGCAGGGCAGATCTGCGCCGATCTGAAACGCCTGATTGTCTTCGAGAATAATGCTTATACCGCCAATGCTTATGTCTGAAACAGGATAGGAGACCGATGCAATGTGTACGCTGATGGATTCGTCTGTATCCAGCGGTACGCGAAAAAAACGCCGCTCCTGCTGTCCGGTATCTTCAGGCATGGGCACAAACTCAATGGATGAATGGTTCATGACATCCTCCTTCCGTTGAATGGATCATGCATACAGGTCAAAATTGTACAACATTATGACACAATATTTTATAAAAAAAAATCAAAGTTGTGGTTACACAAATATAACAAAAAGGTGCAGGGCTTTTTTTGCCCTGCACCTTTTTGACTGTCTCATGTTGAACGCGCTACTATGTAGGGTTCAGTATCATCCGAGGAGATTGGTAACGGTCTCCAGTACAGGATGTGCATAGATAAGGATCAAGGCGATAACCAGCGCATAAATAGCCAGTGATTCGATGAGTGCCAGACCGATGAGCATGTTCACCTGAATCTTACCGGATGCTTCCGGATTTCTGGAAATGCCGTTCATGGCGCCGTTGATACTGAAACCCATACCAATGCCGCAGCCGAACGCTGCAATACCGATGGCCAGACCTGCTGCCCAGACACTGCCTACAAGAAATTCCATTTTTTACTCCTTCCAACATTTAAAGTAAATAATTATGATACAACCAAACGGGCTTCTTCCATTTCCCGTAAAAAAACCGTATTAATGTGCTTCTTCAATGGCCCCGGCAATATACATGGTGGCCAGAAGAAAGAATACCAGGGCCTGAACCAGGCTCACAAACACCCCGAGCGCCATGACCGGCAGGGGCGCAAAGAACGCGCCGGCCAGCGTGAGCAGAATGATGATCACCAGTTCCTTTCCCATGATATTGCCGAACAGCCGATAGGTCAATGACAGTACCCGGGCGGTGTGGGCAATGATCTCAATGGGCAGAAACAAAGGAATCAAGAGGGGCACCGGCCCCAGAAAATGTTTGACATACTTGAACCCGTGATTCGTAATGCCGACCACATGGCTCCACCCCACGGCAATGAGGGCCAGGGCCAAAGTGGTGTTCACACTGGCGGTGGGCGGGTACATGGCCGGAAACAGCCCGATGAGATTGGCCACCAGGATGAAAAGGAACAGCGTTATCAGCAGGGGATAGGATTTGCGGCCCTCCTCGCCGGTGATGCTGACCACGAACTCCTCCAGACCGGAGATCAGCACCTCAAACACATTCTGGGCGGTTTCCGGCACCAGAGAAACGCTTTTACCCGCCAGCCACCCGAAAAATATCAGAACAATCATGGTGAACCACATAAATGTTACGTGGGGATAATGATACGCCCATTCTTCCAAACCAAACAGTCCCAACACAGATGTCATGAAAAAATATGGATGTTCCACCTTATAACGCCTCCTTAAAAATTAATCTTGTCACCACAAGCAATGTCACCAGAAACACGCTGGCCACCACCAATGAAAGCCCCGCCAGCAGCCCCAGCGGATGCACTATATGATTTGATATCAGCCAGAAAATGATCATGCCGCTGACGGCAAAACGGATAAAATATTTGACCAGAATCCGCCCCGGCAGGGACCTTCCCTGTTCGGAAACCGCGGCAGCACAGATGGTTTTTGTGACGGTCCGCTTCAACAGATGGAAATTGACCGCCACGATCAATCCGCCGGCCACCACACCCAGATAAAAGGGCATGGACGTGGTCATCACCGCCACCATCCCCCCTGTCACGAGGAGAAACCAGTTGGATTTCACTGCAAAATCAATCACTTCGGTTGCATGTACCGTCAAAACTTTTTCCCTTTTTTACCGGCCCGGACAATGTTGCTGAATCCGGCCCCAATACCGAAAAACAGGCCCACAAACATCAGAACCGGTGTTGTATCAAATTTTTTATCAAGCCAGAGACCCAACCCAAGGCCGATGAATATCGACAAAGCAACCGAAATTCCCAGACTGGCAAAATATCCCAGTTCCCGGATGTTTTTACCGGTTTCCTTATTTATCATTTATCATCATTCGCCTTATGTGTAATTGCCTTCCGGCAGTTCACCGTGCAATTTATCTGTGTGCAAATACCATATGCTCCCGGTGAAGTCAACGTGAAAAACCGTTGCAGGTCCATTCTTTTTTTTGTCTCACAACAGACCGATGGCGCAGGCAAACCGGCCTGTTTTTCCAGCTTTCCGGTATGAAAAAAAACGGTCTGTCCGGCAGCGGGTGCACTGGTGCATATTGGCTATATGGTCCGGGATTATGCCTTTTGCCTGCAGCTGATCAACAGACAGGGCCCAGAAATCAAAATAATCTTTGTCCGGATGTTTGTACTGCCACAGATGCTGGGGTATCTCTTTTCGAAAATGTTTAAATTCAGCGCAGCAGGGACCCAGGGAAGGAGATATTCCCGCCAGAATATCTTGGGGACGGCATCCGAATCTGCCGGTCATCACATCCACGCATTCTCCAATAATATTTTTCAGGCTGCCCCGCCACCCGGAATGCACATTGGCGATGACCTTTTTACAAGGATCGGCCAGGAGCACTGCCTGGCAGTCCGCCACCTGGATGACCAGGGCAAGGCCAGGCAGGTCTGTGACCACGCCGTCGGCTGTTATACAGGTTTTGGGTGCAGGCTTGCCCGGTTTCCAGAACAATTGCGGATCTGCTTTTGCTGCGGGCAGCACCAGGATGTCGCTGCCATGCACCTGTTGTAAAAACAATGCCCGGGACAGGCCAAGAGAAGACAGAATCCGGTTGCGGTTTTCAATGACAGCACCCGGGTCATCACCCGTACTGAACCCCACATTCAAAGAGTCGAAAGGCGGGCTGCTCTTCCCGCCTGTGCGGTCGAACACGGCATGGACCAGGTCCGGGCATCCGGATAAATGGGAGAACCTGCGGAAAACCATGCCTGTTTTACCGGGTGCGGTTTGTGAAGAAACGGCCGCGCTTTCAATGAAATCCATCATTATCCATACCTGTGGGGGGTTAGCTGTTAGCTGTTAGCTTTTAGCTGTTAACCGGTAGTCTCAAAGTTGTGTCAATCCGGGAATTAAGTTGAAATGCCTGTCTTTTGTAAACATTATGTACCCATGTTGAAAAGCAACTGCCGCAATCCATATATCGTTTGTGGGAATGGGTGTGCCCGCAACTTTCAGATTGCTGTGTATTGAAGCATAAAAATCAGCAGTCTCCACATCAATGGTGTGGACGACGACCCTTGGAGAATCCAGGAAAATATTGAGTTCCTCCCTGTTCGTTGTTTCCCGGCTGCTGCTTTTAAAACCAGCATAAAGCTCCCCCACACTAACGGCTGCAAACCCGATCATATCTATTTTTTTCAAGGTATCGACAACATTGTCATCACCTTTCATGGCTAATGAATAAATATTGGTGTCGATCAATACCTTTTTCATTTCCAGAGTTCCGGGTCAATTTGTCGTTGGGTGGTTATTGCATCATTTATTTTTTTGAACTCATCATCGTCCCATCTACCAAACAGGTCATCCAGGTCATCATATTTGCGTGAAAATTTCTTTTCCTTTTTAACGCCAAGACCTGTTTTGATGAGTTCAAGAATAACACGATTAACACTCTTGCCTTGTTTTTTTGCAACCATTTTTAATTTTTCAGCGACCTCGGGCTCAACGCCCCTGATGGTGACTGCCTTCATAATTCCCCCAGGAATGATATCATCATGCACCCATATATTGATGTCAATATATGCCATCATTTTTACTTTGTCAACTCTGCAGACAGAGTTCTGGATATTTGCTATAAGCCTTCCAGGTTTTCGACCGTTCTTTGCAGCACGCATACCCTGCCCCGCCCCTGGCGGTGTCCTGTGCCCGGCCCGAGATCCTGCGGGGCCAGATACCGTAAGTTTTTTCAATTAAGGAACTGATGACCTGTATCCGGTTCTGTCATCATAGCATGCCTGCCGGCCCCTCCGGCTCTGACGGTCCGTTCACAGGACACCGCCAGGGGCTCCCACACAGCGTGTGCAGTGCTATGGCAAATATCCAGACAGAGTTCCTGCTTGACTTTTTCACCGGGTTCCGGTAACTAATTAAAATTAGGAAATAAAACCATGCTTATTAATATTTTTCCAAAAAATTCGGTTTTTCACAAAACAATAACAAGTTAACACCAGACAAAACCTTTTAATATAAAAAACATCATAGCCTCAGAGACCACAACAAATGATAAAAGTATAAGCACCCCATATTGGCTTACAACTTACAACTTACACATAAAATATCGGACAAGGAGAAATCACCATGACCAAATCCTTTCTTGAAGACAAACACATACTGGCAGTGGATGATGAACAGGACATCATTGAAACCATCCAGGAGATCCTTGATACGGCAACAGTG
>JAABRW010000302.1 GCA_011390695.1 Desulfotignum sp. | reverse complement strand
TTCCATAACCTTTTTATTCACCTTGGACAAAGACACCCGTTCGCAAAAATCATACAGGCTTTCAAAGGGACCGTGTTTTTCCCTCACCCCGACAATGACATCAATGGCGGCATTTCCCACCCCTTTGACCGCAGCCAGGCCGAACCGGATGCAGTCTTTTGACACGGTGAACTGGGCATCGCTCTCATTGACATCCGGGGGCAGCACCTTGATATCATGGGCCCGGCATTCATCCATATACTTGAGAACAGCATCAGAATTGCCCCGTTCACTGGTCATGAGCGCTGCTATGAATTCCAGGGTGAAATTGGCTTTCAGATAGGCGGTCTGATATGCAATCAATGCATAGGCAGCACTGTGGGATTTGTTAAACCCGTATCCCCCGAATTTTTCCATGAGGTCGAACAGTTCTTGGGCCTTTTTGGGGTCATGGTTGTTTTTTGCAGCACCTTCCAGAAAAAGTTTTCTGTGGGCCTCCATCATGGCGGCAATTTTCTTTCCCATGGCCTTGCGCAGCCCGTCCGCATCAGCCATGGAATAATTGGCCAAAACACCTGCGATCTTCATGACCTGTTCCTGGTAGAGGATCACCCCGTAGGTTTCCTTGAGTACCGGTTCCAGCTCGTCAAACAGATAGACCACCTCTTCTCTGCCGTGTTTTCTTTCCACATAGGTGCTTGCCATACCGCTGTCCAGAGGACCCGGGCGGTACAGGGCCACCAAAGCCACGATATCGGAAAAAGTGGCCGGCTTCAGGCGCAGAATCAGGTCTTTCATGCCGGAACTTTCCAGCTGGAACACCCCTGTGGTATCGGCTTTCTGGAGCAGGGCAAAGGTATTTTCATCGGCATAATCCAGATTTTCCAGATCCGGCGGCTGCCTGCCCTGTTTTTTAATCAGGTCCATGCAGTTTTTGATAACGGTTAGGTTCCGCAATCCCAGAAAATCAAATTTTACCAGCCCCAGTTTTTCCACATAATTCATGTCAAACTGGGTGATGGTCTCCCCTTCCTTGCCCCGGAACAGCGGCAGGTACTGGTTAAGGGGTTTGTCCGACACCACAACGCCGGCAGCATGGGTGGAGGCATGCCGGGGCAGTCCTTCCAGAAGCAAAGCTGTCTCCAGCATCTGGTTTTTTTCTTCAGATTGGGCACATTTTTCTTTAATGGCCGGTACTTCAGCCAGTGCTTTTGTCAGATTTTTGGCCCCGTCCGGAATCAGCTTGGCAATTTCATCCACTTCAGACAACGGTACTCCCAGGGCCCGTCCCACATCCCGGATCACGGCCTTGGCCTTGAGTTTACCAAAGGTGATAATCTGGCAGACATATTCAGGGCCGCCGTACCGCTCAATGGTGTAATGGTAGACCTGGTCCCGGCCTTCAATACAGAAATCCACATCAATATCCGGCATGGAAATTCTGGAAGGGTTTAAAAAACGTTCAAAAATCAGACCGTGTTCAATGGGATCCAGGGCGGTAATGTCCATGGCATAGGCCACCATGGACCCGGCAGCCGAACCCCTTCCAGGGCCCACCGGCACCCCTATTTTTCTGGCATGGGCGATAAAATCCGCCACAATGAGAAAATAGCCTGGAAATCCCATATCCAGAATGATCTTGATTTCATAGGCAATACGGTCCCGGTATTCCTGTTCTTTGATGCCGGGATTCTGTTTTTTGATGCGGGCCAGTTTTTTTTCAAATCCGGCCATGGCCTTTTCCCGGAAAATCTGCGCTTCACTGCCTTCATCATCTGCTGCATACTTTGGAAAATGGTATGTTTTATCATCAAATTCCACATTGCACCGGGCCACAACCTTTTTGGTGTTTTCAATGGCCCCGGCAAACCGGCCCAGGCTGTCCTTCATTTCTGCAGGGGATTTGAAATACAGCTGGTCGGAATCAAATTTAAACCGGTTCTGATTGGTTATAGTATCACCGGTCTGGATGCACAGCAGGATATCATGGGCTTTTTTGTCTGCTTTGTTCAGATAGTGGCAGTCATTGGTGGCCACCATGGGAATGGACAGCCGGGCACTGATATCGGCAATGCCCTGGTTGACCTTGTGCTGAATCTGCATGCCGTTTTCCTGGACTTCCAGAAAAAAATTGTCCTCACCCAGAGTTTCCAGATAAAACCGGGCAGCCGCATCAGCACCTGTCATATCATTTTGGATTATGGCCTTGGGAATATCCCCTTTCAGGCAGGCAGACAACCCGATGAGTCCGGAAGCATGGGCAGCCAGCAGTTCTCTGTCAATCCTGGGTTTGTAATAAAACCCCTTGAGCTGGGCAACGGACACCAGTTTACACAGATTGGCATATCCTTCCCGGTTTCTGGCAAGCAGCACCAGGTGGCTCAACCCCTTGTGATCCATCTGGGTTTTGTGGTTGACGGTCCTGGGGGCCACATACACCTCGCACCCCAGTATGGGTTTTATATCCGCCTTTCTGGCTTTTTCATAAAATTCAGCTGCGCCGAACATGGTTCCGTGGTCGGTCATGGACACGGCATCCATACCGTATTCTTTGCATTTGCGCAAAAGCGGGTCCAGGCGGATGGCGCCGTCCAGCAGCGAATATTCTGTATGCAGGTGCAGATGGTAAAACAAACAGGAAGGATCTGTCATGGGCGTCAGCTGCTTTCCACTCTATAGTTGGGGGCTTCCTTGGTGATCACCACATCATGCACATGGCTTTCCTTTAATCCGGCAGCAGTGATTTTTACAAAATGTGCTTTTTCGTGCAGGTCCTCAATGGTGGATGCGCCCAGATAGCCCATGCCTGCCTTGAGACCGCCGATCATCTGGAAAATATTTTCCCTGACTGTGCCCCGGTAAGGGATACGGCCCACAATGCCTTCAGGCACCAATTCTTCCGCCTCTCTGGTGTCTTTCTGGTAATACCGGTCAGAAGAGCCTTTTTTCATGGCTTCCACAGATCCCATCCCCCGGTAGGCCTTGTAGGAACGGCCCTGGTAGATGACGATTTCCCCGGGACTTTCCCGGGTGCCGGCCAGAAGGCTTCCCAGCATCACGGAATGGGCCCCTGCTGCCAGGGCTTTGGCAATGTCACCGGAAAATTTTATACCCCCGTCGGCAATAATGGGAACCCCGGTCTTTCTGGAGATATCTTTGCAGTTCTGCACCGCTGTGAGCTGGGGCACCCCTACCCCCGCCACGATGCGGGTGGTACAGATGGATCCCGGGCCGATACCGATCTTCACGGCATCGGCCCCTGCATCAATAAGGGCTTTTGCCCCGGTCTGTGTTGCCACAT
>JAABRW010000301.1 GCA_011390695.1 Desulfotignum sp. | reverse complement strand
TCAAGAGGGCGGGACTGAGGAAGCATCCCGCCGTTGGTCTTTAGCTCTCTATGCAACTTTTAATGTTCTCCTTTTTTGTCTTTGCCATTAAACTTTGAACATTTCCCTGGTCAACCATGGAGCCTTTTACAAGCTCTGGCCTTCAGGCCGGGGTAGTTGATGGTTTCCTCTTTGTCGGCGTTATCAAAAGCGCACCCGCCAAGGCAATGCCCGGCACCAAACCTACCAGCAACCCAAATGGGTTTATATGCAAGCCGTCAGCCTTCAGCACCCAGTTATCAACTTCCAGTAACAATTACAAATTTTTCCCTTCTGTGTCTAACAGCTAACAGCTTCCATTCTTATTCCTGAGACACCCGGGTAAGCCGGGCTGCAAAAAACCCGTCCATGCCCATTGTGTCGGGAAAGGTGGTAAAAAATCTGTCACAGGCATACCCGTAAAAATCCCCCATGGGATTCAGGGCATAGTCTTTGCGGGCTTTCAGAAATGCGGCAACTACCGCCTCATTTTCCTCTTTTTCACAGGAACACACCGCATACACCAGGGTGCCCCCGGGTTTTACCAGGTTGGCAGCCCTGTTGAGCAGCCGTTTCTGCCGGGCCGCCATCCTCTGGATATCCGGCACAGACCGCTCCCATTTGGCATCCGGATTTCTGCGCAGCACCCCCAGCCCTGTGCAGGGGGCATCCAGGAGCACCCGGTCGAAAAATTTCGGAAAATCGGAGATGTCCGCCTTGTGCAAGTCCATCACCTGTGTCTCGACACAGGTGATGCCCAGGCGCTGTGCTTCAGATGCCAGCTGGACCAGCTTGTTTTCTTCCGTGTCCACGGCAGTGATCTGCCCTGTGTTTTCCATGAGCTGGGCCAGGTGCAAAGATTTTCCCCCGAGCCCGGCACATGCATCCAGGATGGTTTCATCCTTTTGTGGGTCCAGTATCCGGGACACCAGCTGGGCTGCCTCGTCCTGGATCTGGAAAAGCCCGCCGGCAAACCCGGTGAGATCTTCCACATGGATGCCGGTGCTTGCCAGCAGAATCCCGTCCGGACTGAACGAAGTGAAATCAATCTTATGGCCGGCATCTGTCAGCAGCCGGCCCAGTTCGGGGCGGCTGGTTTTCAGGGTGTTGGTGCGCAGGGTAACCGGCGGGATCTGGTTGACATGCCGGCACAGCGCCAGGGCGGTGTCAGGGCCGTACCGGTCCAGCCAGCGCTGTGCAAGCCACAGGGGAATGGAATGCACCACACTGATATATTCCACAAGGGCTTTGTGCTGATCCGGCCACACCAGGGAATCAATCTTTCTGACCGCATTTCTGAGCACGGCATTCACAAACCCTGCAATTTTTTTATCGCCCCGGTCCTTGGCCAGATCAACCGCCGTGTTTATGGCGGCAAAATCAGGCACCCTGTCCAGAAACCGCATCTGAAAAACCGCCATGCGCAGAATATAGAGCACAGCAAAGTCCATGCGGGCAATTTTGGTGTTGGAAAAGGCCTGGATGATGAAATCCAGAAAATTGCGGTGTCGCAGCACCCCGAACACAATGGCATGGCACAGGTTCTTGTCCTGCTGGGTCAGGCCTGCCAGCTGGGGGCGGAATGCATCCAGGGCCCGGTCCAGGGTGGTCTTTTTTTTGGCAGCATGCAGCAGGATCTGCAGGGCTGTCCTGCGGGTATCAACGGCCATGGATCACGCAAACCGTGCAGGCAGGTCAATGGGGTGTCCCCGCAAAAATGCGTCTGCAGCCAGCCGTTTGCCCGAGGTGCCCATGATCTCCTGGATAATCACTTTTCCTTTGCCGGCAGCCACATGGATGCCCTGGCTGTCCAGGGCATTGACGGTTCCAGGAAGGGCAGGGGTGTCCTCGCCAATATCCTTGCCAGTGTCCCCATCTTCGGCTGCAGCCGCAAAAATCTTCAGACGGGTGTTGCCAAGATGGGTGAATGCCCCGGGCCACGGGTTCATGGCATTGATGTGGGCAACAATCTGCCTGGAGGAAAGCGTCCAGTCAATGCAGCCGTCCTGCTTTTTGAGCATGGGCGCATAGGATGCATTGTCATGGTCCTGTGGGGTGGGGGTCAGGCGACTGCTGTTGAGCCGGTCAATGGTGGTAATTATCAGGTCCGCCCCCATCGCAGCAAGCCGGTCATGCAGGCTCTGGGCGGTATCATCCGGATGGATGGGGGTGGCTGCCTGTAAAAGCATGTCACCGGCATCCAGGGCCTTGGCCATGACCATGGTGGTGATCCCGGTCATCTTTTCCATGTTCCGGATGGCAGCCTGGACAGGGGCGGCTCCCCGGTATTTGGGCAGCAGGGAGGCATGGATGTTCACCGGAAACTTTTTTGGGATATCCAGGATGCGCCGGGACAGTATCTGGCCGAAGGCGGCCACCACAAAATAATCCGGTTCCAGGGCGGACAGGCGGGCTGCCGCATCATCGGTATTGAGTTTTTCCGGCTGATAAATATCCAGCCCCAGAGCCCGGGCCGCTTTTTTCACCGGCGGGGGCGCAAGTTTTCTGCCCCTGCCTTTGGGCCGGTCCGGCTGGGTGACCACCAGGCAGATCTCAAAATCAGTGCGTGCTGCCAGGGCCTGTAACGGGGGAACGGCAAAATTCGGGGTGCCCATGAAAATGATACGGGTTCTGGGAATGTTTGTCATCCATAAATCTCCAAGTGGAAACCCCGTCATTCATGTCGGGGAGGAAACTTGGCTTGCAAAATTATACCCGTTCTGACGGGATATGATTTTGCAATACTTCCAGGATATTCCCTGGACGGTTTCCGTATTAGTTTGAATATTAAAGCTGCCGGACTTCCGGACAGCCACTCTACCAAAATATGTACCTTGCTTTTTGCCGGAAGGGACCACTGCTTTAACCATATCCCCGGTGGCAAAACCCTTTACCGTCTTTTGGGCCATTAAGGTTCCCCGGGGAAAACCGTATTTGTCCACACGGGTTCTTTGATAACTACCCCGGCCCATGGCCTTTATCAGGAACACGTTTTGTTTCCAGCCTGATACCGCATCCACCTGGCCGGTGCAGGCAGCATCCAGGCAATGGGTTTTGGGTATATCAAGCCGGGACCGGTTGTATTTTGTCCTGCCACCGGTTGAGCATTCCACCGGCAGGCCCAGGCCCCTGAGTTCAAAAAAGATAGCGTTCCTGGTTGCGTTTACAGCCGCTGTTGATGCAAGGGAGGGTCTTTTACCTTCCAGGAACCTGGTGGCGTTTTTTAACCGGACCTGATCTATCTTTTTCCGTGACCTGGATAAAAGGTT
>JAABRW010000300.1 GCA_011390695.1 Desulfotignum sp. | reverse complement strand
GAGGGGGGAGTGTTGTGGCGATCACCAGGGGCGTTGCTTTTGGGGTGTTTTCAGGGGTTTTGCCGCGGGCTTTTTGGGAAACGGTGTTTTCAGGCTGAGGCTTCGAAGCGGCAGATGTCTGGTCAGGTGTCTGGCCGGATGCCTGTTCAGATGTTTGGTCGGATGCCTGGTCAGATGCCTGCTGCAGCAGACAGAATGCAGCACATCCGTCGTCTGTCATGGCACAAGCTGCCGCACGTCTGGGGCCTGATTCCGGTTTGGGCCAGGGGGTGGCTGCAGCAGGCAGGACAAATCCGTTTTTTTTCAGGGGATGGAGCAAAGAATTCACCGGCAGTGCACAGGGAGGAAACGTGCGGTAAAAAAGGCACAACGCTGTTCTGATAACAGAGAACATGCCGGATGCCGCCTGTGTGTTGCCTGTTGCCAGGCTGGTCCAGCCCAGGGCACAGCCTGTCTGGTTTTCTTGGGCAACGAGCTGTTCCAGGGCTTGGACCTCATCGTTTCCCCATCTGCCGTATCCCCCGGAACCGGTATCCACAAAAGAGAGGTCTGAAAACCGGATACAGCTGTCTGCCAGGCCTTTTTGCAGGGCTGTCAGATAGGGGCCGGGGGTGTCCTGCGATGATTTGGAAGCGGATTTTTGGTTTTCCGGTGCCATCCTGCCCCCGCTGCCCCCGGATATGCCGGTAATAATGCCGTAGATCCGGTCATTGTCATGCAGTGCATCATCCAGGCGTTTGATAACCACGGCCCCGGCCCCTTCCGCCGGTCTGGCCGGGCCGGCAGGATCTGTGCCCTGGTGAAGAGAAAACTGTCTGATGTCCCCTGCCATGTCCACGGCAGCGCAGATGAACAGATCGGTTTCTTTGGCAGCCAGGGAATGGATACCGGTTTCAAGGGCTTTGATGCCGGAAGCAGCCCCGGCTGAAACCGTGAAGCACGGACCACCCAGTTTGCATTCTCTGGCCACCCGGGAGGCGGCAATTCCGCCCAAGGCCCCCAGGGTGCGGTTAAAAGTCAACGGCGGGGACAGCTGGTCCAGTATGGTGTCAGGAAGATGATGTGCTTTCCAGCGCAAAGAAAAGTCAGTGGCCCCGAAGTCAAATCCAATGCCCACTGCACAGCCGAACCTGTGGCGAACAGGATCATTTTTTTTGGGCCGTACCAGTATGCCCGCATCTGTCAGGGCGCCTTTGGCAGCCTTGAGCAGTACCAGGTGCTGGGGCAGAATATCCCCCATCTGGACAGGGGGGATGTGGAATTCTCCCATGTCCACGGATATGGTGTCCAGGAAATTGGCAGACATGTTCTGCTGCGCTTTCGGCAGGTGGTCCCACCGCCGCCATCTTGCGGCAGCAGGGGCAGGCCGGGGAGAAACCCGGCCCAGGATCAGATCTGTAAAGGCTTCCAGGTCCGGGCATTCCCGGGTAAAGGTGTGCATGCCCACAATGGCAAAGCCGGGTTTCTGCTGCGGCGCAGATTTTCGGGGATCAGGCTGCACAGGTTTGTTCATCCGGGGTGCGGGGTGCTGTGACCGGGAGGGCGGATATTCTTCCACCAGCAGATGGGCATTGATGCCCCCGAAGCCGAATGCGGATATTGCAGCTCTCCTGGGAACCCCGGGGGCCGGGGGATCCCATTGGGATGCTTCGGCCTGGACATGCACCCGGGTGCCGTCCACAGGGTTGTCATCAGGCAGGGCGGTAAAATGCAGGGAAGGGGGCAGTGTTTTTGCCTGCATGGCCAGCAGGGTCTTAATAAAACCGGCTGCCCCGGCAGCGGTGAGCAGATGCCCGATATTGGATTTCACCGATCCAATGGCGAGGCCGTGGCTGTAACAGGCATACTTTTCCATCATTGTTCTGATGCTGGCAAGTTCCACCCTGTCACCCACAGGGGTGCCTGATCCGTGGCACTCCATGTACTGGATGGTGTCCGGTGGCAGATTTGCCATCTCACAGGCCCCTGCCATGGCCCGAACCTGGCCTTCAGATGCCGGGGCCACCAGGTTGCCCTCAATGTCATTGGACACCCCCCATCCCTTGATTACCCCCAGGATGGGATCATGGCAGGCCAGTGCATCGGCCAGGCGCTTGAGCACAATGATACCGCAGCCTTCCCCTACAACAAGCCCGTCTGCCGTCCGGTCGAAGGGGGCGCACCGCCCGGACGGGGACAGGGCAGACAGCTGGCTGAACCCGATCTGGGTGTACAAAGCATCCGGCCGGGATACCCCGCCTGTCACCATCATATCCGCCTTGCCCAGGTTCAGGTGCTCACAGGCCAGCTTGACCGCATACAACGAAGATGCACAGGCTGCATCCAGGGTGAAGCTGCCGGCTGCAAGCCCCAGTGCCCGGGCCAGGATGGCGGCAGGTCCTGCCACCATGGATGTCTGTAAAGCATCCATGGCTGTGAAGCGCCGTGGGTTTTTTTTGCACAAAATTTCCCGGGAAACAGCAGATGCCGTGTCAGTGGGCAGGGCAATGGCAGCCAGGATCACCCCGGTGCGTTTTTTTACATCATGGGGCAGGTAACAGGTTTGGCAGGCGGTTCTGCCGGCGGTGAGCACCAGGTGGTGGACCGGATCCAGATTTTCTGCCACATCTGGGTCCAGGTCCAGGCCGTGGGGGTCGAAGGTGAAATCCGTCACAAGCCCTGCCCGGTCTGAGACAGCCCGGTCCGGGCACAGGGAGGAAACCACCATTTTTTCTACCGGTGCGGCCCACCGGTGTCCGGGTATCTGGACAATGGATGCTTTTTTTTCCAGAACATTGCGGAGGAACCGGTCTGTATCAGGGGCACCCGGAAAGATGCCGGCCATGGAAACCACGGCAATATGCTGGGCATGGGATGTCATAGGGGGTCATATAATGGAGAAAGGCGCTGGTTGCAAGGTATCCGTGTAAAAATTGTGTAAAACAGATCGGATATTTTTTCGGGCAGATCTGAATAACCCCCATGTCCTGGCGGGCACAACAAAATATGAAAGCTTTTAGCTTTTAGCCTTTAGCTATTAGCGGTTAGCGGAGTGCTGATGGCTGACGGCTGACGGCTTTCATATAAACCAGGCAAGGGCAGATCAGGTGAACACGCATCAGGTGAACAAAAGGAAAAATCCCTGGACAACCGGCCGGAGAAGCAGAAGGGCAGTGATGCCCATCAGACAGACAGACAGGATCTGGTCTGCTGCACCTTCCCTTCGCTGGTCATTGTAACCCAGTATCCATCCCAGGGCCATGCCCCCCAAAAGGCCCCCGCCATGGCCCCAGTTGTTGATGTTGGGCAG
>JAABRW010000299.1 GCA_011390695.1 Desulfotignum sp. | reverse complement strand
GATCGGGCTTGGTTTTGAGAAAAATTCAGATGGTCATACCGCTGGTGATGAAATTTCAACACCAGAGAAAGGGGCTCCGGCAGTTGCCACAAGGCGCAGTAATAGGCACCCACATCATCATGACCCATACCCATGATATCTCTTTCTTCGGTGATCATCGTGCCGGTGTGTTTGGCCACATTGGCGATAAAATCATCATAGTCAACACAGCCGTACAGGTCAAAAATAATCTTTCCCAGGTCATGCAGAAGTCCGCATATATAGGCTTGCTCAGGCGCTGGATAACCGGTTTCCTGTGCAATGGCCTTGCTGAGAACCGCTACACAAAGGCAGTGGCGCCAGAAAAAAACTCTGTCAAAATGGCGTTTTGCTCCGGGCTTGATCATTTTTTCAAAAACCGCGACGTCCAGGGCAATTTTTATGACCTCATCAACACCAAGGTGAATCACAGCTTCTGAAACAACAGTGATTTTTCGCCTCAGGCTGTACATAGCCGAGTTGACAATCCCCAGTACCTTGGCGGAAATACCGGGATCTGTTTTTACAAGTTTGCAAAGATCTTCAATAGAAGCATCCTCGTCAATGGACAATGCCAGCAGTTTGGTCATCACCGGAGAAAAACTTGGAATTGCTTCGGCTTCAACACGCAGAACCTGCTTGATATCAGATTTCAAAGGAAATATGAATTTTTCTTCGATGGTCATAAACAAAATCAGCGGGAAAACCGGATGGTCATGGCCGTGACAACCCCCCAGACCCAGTTGTATAAAACCACCAGAAGAGGTGTCCACATGCCCAGATCCATGCCGGCAAACCCTTTGCCTGCCACATGGGGAAAAATGTAAAAAAGCTGAACTGCTGCGGGAAAAAGTCCCAGCAGGCTGCCTTTAAGCAGGAACCGGGATTTTAAAAAAGGCAGGATAAACAGCAGTCCCCAGATACCACCCCATACAATTCTCGGGTACAGCCATGCCGGTGTCAATGCCGGTGCAATGGACACGCCAAGCAGCCGGGCAATGCCCTGTTCTCCAAACTGCCAGACCACAAGGCTGTTGGCAAGGGCTCCCAGGCATCCGGCTGAAAAGCAGATCAGCAGGTTTTTCATAAAGGTTCATTCCTTGGATTTTTGATGTATGTTAATAATTCATGATACGGCAAAAACAGCGAAAATGCAAAAAATATCAGCCTAAAGCAGGGTCAGTGCCACAAGACATCCCGGCACCATGGCTGCCAGCATCAGCAGGGGCAGTTTGAAATTGTCTTTGAACCCGGCAATGAAGGCAAATATCATCCCCTTGACAAGGGTATTGGTTATACAGGCCAGAATAATACCCATAACCGCCACCTCAGAGGCCAGATCCTGTTTTGCGGATTTGGACAGGGAAAGGACAATGGCATCCACATCCATCAGGCCGGAAACCACTGACAGCGCATATATCCCGTAATTTCCAAACCATGCTTTCATGGCCTCAGACAGAAAAAGCACAGCAGCCAGTAAAATTCCGAACTTCAGGGCCATGCCGAGCTGCAGGGGATTTTTCACTGCAATGGGTTGATGCCCGCCTGTTTTTTCCCCCCGGCGCCGCCATACAAAGACAAGGGCGCAGATCAGTCCGGCAAACATGGTGGTCAGCGGCATCCACAGGGCATCCAGCAGTCCGGGATATACAACAAGCACCTCGATGACAACCCGGATGAACATGATGGCAGCGGCCAGTAAAACACCACCTGAAAAAAGGTCTCTGTCTTTTTGTTTTTTTGCAAAACGGGCCAGGCTGAAGGTGACGGCAGTGGAAGATACCATTGCACCGCCGATTGCGGTTACCAGTACCCCTTTTTTTTCTCCGGCAATCTGGATGACAACATATCCCAGAAAAGATATGCCGGAGATCAGCACCACCATCCACCAGGTCCAGTAGGGATTCAAAGCCTCCCAGGGGCCATATCCCTTGTTGGGCAGCATTGGCAGAAGCACCAGGGAAATGACCAGAAGCTTGACCCCGGAAAAAAAATCTCTGGGGGCAATGTTTTTGAGCCATAAATGCAGGACCGGCTTATACCCGAGCAGAGAAATGACCACAACCGTAACTGCCATGGCCGGGATGGGTTTACCATAGGCTGCCCACGCAGCCAGAACAAATGACAGCATCATGGAAAAGGCAGTGGTAGTGCCCACATCCTTGTTTGACTGGACATCCAGGATGTGGGCAGCAATGATCAGTGCACAGACACCCAGAAATCCTGCCACGATGAACCAGGGCGTGATCTCCTGCGACATCAGAGCGGTCACGCCGCCCAGCAGCCCGATAAGACTGAAGGTGCGGATACCGGCAATACGCTGCCCTTCATTTTCTTCCCGGTCACTCCAGCCCCGTTCAATGCCGATCAAAAGACCGATGGCCAGTGCTGCGAATAATTTGAATGCCAGGTTATAAGAAGTTTCCATACCTGTCCTTTTCAGATCATTGTATGCTCTTTGTCTATCGCAATTTCAGCCGGATTTGTCAAGGTATCCGGATCAGCCGGCAACCGTCTGCCACAGGGACAGCCACAGGGGCATGACAATGATGCATACCAGGTACTGGAGCAGCATCATGCTGGCAACGGACCGGGGGTCTCCCCCGTAATTTCTCACCATGAGGATCAGGTTGGTGGCAGGAGGAGAGGCGGTCTGCAGAATCATAAGGCTGCAGAACAAAGGCAGGCTGTGGTAAAGACCCAGGCCGTACATTACGGCAAAGGCGGCAGCCGGTACCAGGACGAACTTGACCCCGGTCACCCGGAAAACATCCTGGAGGGGCGGCATATCTTTGAAGGAAATGCTTCCCAGGGTGGCACCCAGGATGAAAACAGCCAGAGGCACAGTGGCCTGGCCCAGAAGATCCATGGAAGACAAAAGGGTTTGGGGCAGCAATTCTGCAGTTCCGGAAACCACCAGCACACCGGCGGCGGCTGAAATGAGAAACACCTGGAAGACAGCGGAAAAAACCGTGGTAAATGTGGAAAAAAACATGCTGCAGTCTATGAACCTCCAAAGGAAATGCCAAGGCGAGAGAATGTGTCTTTCATGGCATCATAGTGGGAGCCTTTCCAGAAAACCTTTTGACACCGGGGACATTGCAGAAAATCAAAAAAATACTGTCTGGTTTTAGGCTCCAGAAGATGGATTATGTCATTTTTTGCAACCGGTACCAGCAGTTTGTTACATGCGGTGCACCGTGAAAAAAAGGCGGTCAGATCCTGCAGTCCAAAAAAATCAACCACTTCCAGGACCTGTTCATAGGGAAAATCAGAC
>JAABRW010000298.1 GCA_011390695.1 Desulfotignum sp. | reverse complement strand
TGGATCTACTATTCCAGCGGCGGATATGCCGGGGTGTATGAGGCCATCGGTGAATATTACCTGCCCAATTTCACCTATCCCACCAATTCGCTGCTGGGAGGACGGCCATTGGAAGAACCGGAAGTGGCAAAAATCTATCAGAACTGGCCCGAACTGCTGGCAGCCGTGCCGGACAACCTGCCTGACATGCCCGCCCGGATCGCTGAATGGCTAAGACAGGTGAAGCGTATCACAAAAGCAGACCTGGAGACTAAAGCCCGGACCCTGTTTGAGATCTGCGGCGCCAGGACCACGGTGCTGCCGCCGGATGCCAGGCATTCGGACTATAATGTGATTCCGTTGACCATTGCCGACGGATGCCTGTACAAATGCCGGTTCTGCAAGGTGAAGAACAAAAAACCGTTCTTCACCCGCACCCGGGATGATATCCAGCGGCAGATCCGGGGTCTGGCCCGCCTCTACGGCAAAGACCTGATAAATTACAACGCCCTTTTTTTAGGAGAGCATGATGCCCTGAACGCGCCGGCAGACCTGATTGTGTATGCAGCCAGGGAAAGTTATGACCGGTTCGGGTTTGCACACAGCTACATGACCCAGCCCCGGTTGTATCTGTTCGGCAGTGTGGATTCCCTGCTTGACGCAGACCCACACCTGTTTGAATCCCTGAATGCACTGCCCTTTGACACTTATATCAATATCGGCCTGGAATCCTTTGATCCGTCCACCCTGCAGCTTCTGGGAAAACCTGTCACCGCCCGGCAGGTAGGTTTGGCATTCGATAAGATGCACTCCATCAACCAGGCCTGTGCCCGCATTGAAATAACCGGCAATTTTGTCATGGATGACCGGTTGCCCCCGGGCCACACCCAGGCTGTCCTGGATCTGGTACGTTACCGCATCAACCACACCCTGTCCAAGGGAAGTATATACCTGTCCCCCCTGGCATTTGCCAGACCCTCCCGGGAAGTACTCTATGATTTCTACCGGCTGAAGACTGGCAGCCGCCTGCCCATGTTTCTGTATATCATCCAGCGGCTGTAGCCTGATGCAATGGCATATTGTGCGCCGGTAAAGCCCGGACCGTCGCAGTATTTTTCTTGAAAATCGCTGCAGGATGCTTCACAATCTAATCTGTACGCCTCACATTCATATACAGCAATCCAAAGGAGGAATTAAATGAACAAGGCCGATATTCATCCGAAAATGATATCCGGTGTCATGGCCGCGTTTGCTGCGGATGCGCTGGCTTTAGGCGTTCACTGGGTGTATGATGTATCCCGGATAAAAGAGCAGTATGGACGTGTGGACCACCTGACAGCCCCTGAAATCGCCCCGTTCCACAAAAACAGGCAAAAAGGGGATTTTACCCATTACGGAGATCAGATGCTGGTGTTGCTGGAATCTTTGTATCATTGCAACGGGTTTGACTTAGGGGATTTTTCCGCCCGGTGGCAGAGCCTGTTTGATAAGTATGACGGATACTTGGACAGTGCCACCAGAAAAACCCTCTCCGGTTTCCAGGCAGGCAAATCACCGGCAGCAGCCGGGTCAGACTCCACCGATTTGGGAGGGGCTGCCCGCATGGTGCCCCTGGCCCTGTTTTATGCCCACGATGCCGGCGCGTTCATTGATTGTGCCCAACAACAGACCGCCATGACCCACAACCATCCCCTTGTTCTGGAAACCGCACGTTTCTTTGCCCTGACTGCTCTAAAAACCGCCAACAGATCAGGCCCGGCTGCCGCCATCCGGTCTGCTGCAGAACAACTGCCGCCCGGGTCTCACATCGCAAGTCTCGTGGACAAGGGATTTGCCAGTGTTGAAAAAGAGACCACCCAGGCCATCTTTGGCTTCGGTCAGGCCTGTGACACAACAGAAGCCCTGCCCGGTACCATCCACCTGATCGCCCGGTACCCGGAAGACCTGGAAACCGCTTTGATCAAAAATGTCATGGCCGGCGGTGATTCTTCGGCCAGGGGAATTCTGTGCGGCTTTATTCTGGGCATACATAACGGACTGGAAACGGTTCCCCGGGACTGGCTGGAGAAGATGACAGCATTCAACAGAATCAAGCCCCTGATTGGCGGTATGTAAAATACCGTGGTAACCCAGCCTGGAAAGCACCACCAGAATATTGGATCTGCACTTTGTCAGGGTGTCTTTTGCATTCTGCCGAACTCTTTTTTCAGCCCGGGCCTGAAACGGAATCACTGTATTTCATAAGGCGGGCCCAACGGGTTTGCCCCAGTTATCTGCATGATTTAGCATGCCAAAGTACAGCGATTTACCAATGGCGGTTTCCTGCATTTCCAATTAGAATACTTTCCAGGATGCGGCGGTTTTTTCTGACTGCCGCCTGAACCAGAATCAAGGAATATCCGGTATTACCCAAACCCGAAAAAAAAATCTGGAGTAGCCATGCAAAAACTTTTAAAAAATTGGATTGCCATTCTCTTGCTCATGTCACTGGGTTTCTTTACGGTCAGCTGTAACACCATGCAGGGCATGGGTGAGGATATGGAAGCTGCCGGCGAAAAGATTCAAGAAAAGACCGAGTGATTACTTTTGAATCTGACGTAGAAGAAGACAGGGGATCGCGCCCAATGATATCCACCTGGTTTCAAAATGACCAACGGCTTGATGACACATACAAAAAGGGATCTGTCATGCCTAAACCAAAAAATTATCTTTATTGCTGGCTACTGATTTTTATCATGCTGGCACTGGGCTGCAGTACCGTACCGATTACAGGGCGCAGGCAGCTTGAACTGGTGCCCTCTGATCAGCTGATGGCCATGAGTGCCGATCAGTATAGTGATTTTATGTCCAAGCATGAGGTCATCACCGGTACCCCTGATGCCCGAATGGTTGCACAGGTGGGCAACCGCATCAGTCAGGCAGTGGAACGTTATTTCCGTGAACAGAACAAATCCGGAATGCTGCAGGGATACCAATGGGAATTCAACCTGATAAAAGACCCCAGCGCCAATGCCTGGGCCATGGCCGGGGGCAAAGTTGCTGTCTATACGGGTATTTTAAAAGTCGCTGAAGGAGAAAACGGCCTTGCCACCATTATGGGCCATGAAATTGCCCATGCAGTTGCACAGCACGGCAATGAAAGAATGAGCCAGGGGTTGTTGAACCAGCTGGGCGGTATCGCCCTTGCATCCGCCCTTTCGCAGCAGCCGGAAGCGACGAAAGGCATGTTCATGACCGCCTATGGAGCCGGCACCCAGGTCGGCATCCTGCTTCCTTACAGCCGGCTTCATGAAACAGAAGCCGATCAGATGGGGCTGATTTTCATGGCCATGGCCGGTTACG
>JAABRW010000297.1 GCA_011390695.1 Desulfotignum sp. | reverse complement strand
AGTTTGAATAGCATAACCGGACACCTCCATAGTTAAGGGACATACACAACCACGATCAGCACGGCATCGGTATTTGCGGTATTGCGCAGGTCATGTCTGACCCCTGAATTAAAATGAAGGGAATCCCCGGCATCCAGGACATTCACATGATCCCCCACCTGGACTTCCACTTTTCCTTCCAGCACATGGACAAATTCCTCTCCCTCGTGCTGGAACCCCACTCCCTCATGGCGGGTACCGGCTTCCACCACAATGCGGAACGCCTTTAAATGCTTGTTTTCCGCACCAGGGGTCAGGGGGGTGTAGGCATATTTGTCGGTTCTTTTGGTATAGGCATCCGAACGTTTTTCCCGGGCCTCTTCCGTATCCTTGAGCAGAAAATCGGAATCCAGCTGCAGGACCCTGGACATCTGTAGCAGGGTTCCCACAGAGGGCCGTTTTTGTCCGCTTTCTATCTGCTTGATGACATCCTTGGACAACCCGGTCTCATTGGCCATGGTATCCAGGGTTATTTTTCTGTCCAGCCTGGCCCGTTTGATCCGTTTTCCAATGGGGGTGTTTTCTTTTTTCCTGGCCATTGTATCTCCAATCGTTCGACAGTGGTTCTCACATCATTGTTTTATGTCCTGAAACCTGATCAAAACCGGCATTAATCAACCGTTTCAATCCAGTTTTCCGTATCTTCGGCTGTTCCGTACTGGATGGATGTCAGGGCATCATAAAATTTCATGGCGGTTTTGCCGGGTGTGCCGTCACCGATATGGATCTTTTTGTCTCCATAGCAGATTTCACCCACAGGGGATATCACGGCTGCTGTACCCGACCCGAACACTTCGGTGAGGGTCCCCTTTGCATGGGCATCAAACACCTCGTCAATGCTGATTTTCCGTTCCGACATCGGCATGCCCCATTTTTTTGCCAGATCAATGACGGAAAACCTTGTGATGCCGGGCAAAATACTGCCGGTGAGATTGGGGGTCACCAGTTCACCATCAATGAGAAAAAAGATGTTCATGGCCCCCACCTCTTCGACATATTTGCGCTCCAGGGCATCCAGCCACAGCACCTGGGCATAGCCCTTTTTTTTGGCGATTTCACCGGCATTGAGGCTGGCTGCATAATTGCCTGCGGTCTTGAATTCCCCCACCCCGCCGGGAACAGCCCTGACATGGTCCCTGGACACCCAGATTTTCACCGGTGCCAGGCCCCCGGCATAATAGGCCCCCACTGAAGACAGGATAATGAAAAATTTGAAGGTAAAAGAGGATCTCACCCCCAGAAAGGGATCGGTGGCAATGATAAACGGCCGGACATACAATGCGGTCCCCAGGGTTTCCGGGATCCAGTCTTTTTCCAGTTTCAGCAGCTGTTTCAGGGCATCCATGACAAAATCCACATCGATTTCCGGTATGCACAACCCCCTGGCAGACTGGTTCAGCCGGGTAAAATTGTCCCTGGGCCGGAACAGCTGGATTTTTTTGTCCGGGGTCTTATAGGCCTTGAGTCCCTCAAAAATTGCCTGCCCGTAATGATACACCATGGCAGCCGGTGACAGGGCAAAGTCGGCAAACGGTTCAATGCGCGGATCATGCCACCCTTTTTCTTCTGCATATTCCATCACAAACATATGGTCGGTAAACACCGTACCAAATCCAAGATCTTCATCTTTCGGCCGGGTACCGGGCGTATCCACCCGGGTTACTTTCATTTTCATTCTTTCCTCCTGGGATGCAATCAGAATTACCCCCTGCATGTTTAAATTATTATCAGACTTTTCGTATAAGAGCGTTTCACAAAAGCTTTGTCAAGCATATTTTGCCCGGAACCGGGGGCAGCTGCAAGCAAGGTGGCCTCCAGGGGGCAGGAATCGCACCCCAAAAAAGCACGCGTTGTCACCTGTAAAAGCATGGCAGACAAAAATTTTGACTGGTCAAGCCAATGGTTCCGTATTATGATGTATCTGCATGTAAAAAGATATTTTAATCAGGGAGAAAATCATGGCTGAAAAAAAATTCAAACAGGTATGCACCTGTGAAAACTGCGGCAATGAAGCGGAAATGGTCGTTACCTGCCAGTGGGTTGAAGAAGATGCACCACAGGAAAAACCTGATGCGGGCAGCAAACCGCAGAAAATCAAAGGCACCGGCACCTGTACCAACTGCGGCAATGAGGCGGAAACCTGGGTGGATCTGTAATTCACCTGCATACAACCAAAGGAAATTGTCATGGATGACCGCCGGATACTGGAAGGAAAACACATACTGGTGGTGGATGATGAACCCGATGTCCTGGAAACCCTGGAAGAACTGCTTTTCATGTGCCGGATACATACGGCCGGCTCCTTTGAAACTGCTGTGGATCTGTTGAAAACCAACACCTATGATGCCGCCATCTTTGACATCATGGGGGTGCAGGGGTATCAGCTGCTGGAAATCACCCGCCGCCTGAACATACCCACCCTTATGCTCACCGCCCATGCGCTGACACCGGAAAATCTGAAGACCGCCATTGAAAAAGGGGCGGACGCCTATGTCCCCAAGGACAAGCTGGTGGATATCTCCTTGTTTGCAGCAGATGTGCTCACCGCAAGAAAGCAGGGACGACAGGCCAATGCCGGCTGGTTTTCCTTTGTAAGACCGGTATTTGACAAATTGTTCGGACCCGGGTGGAAAAAAACGGATCAGGATTTCTGGGATGCATTTGAAAAACGCCAGAAAGAATAGCACACAGCCGGGGCAAGCGGGGTCACCCGGTTCCCTATACCAGGGGAATGACCACCTTGAATTCCGCGCCCTGTCCGGAATCTGAATCCAGGGCCAGCTCACCGCCCATGTCCCTGAGCAGCACCATGACACCGGCCAGTCCCAGGCCGTGGCTCTGGATGGCATCTTCAATGGAACCGCCTGTGGTAAAATAGGTTTCAAATATCCGCTGCTGGTCTGATCTGGGTATACCCCGGCCGTCATCTTTCACCCACAAGGTAAGAAGGCTTTCGCGTATCAGGCCCCGGATATCAACCCGGGCGGCCCGGTGTTTAAACGCGTTGGTAACAAGATTTCTCAAAATCTGGCGCACCTTGGCCGCATCCAGGCATACCCGGGTTTCCCAGGTTTGTTTCTGGAAATCAAGAATGACCCCGGTTTTTTCAATGGCCTGCTGGAGCTCCACATAGGTCCGGGCCTTTCTGATGGCATCGGCCACATTGGGATCCGCCATGTCAAACACCTCCACCAGAACCCCCACAACCAGCGATGCCACGGTGAATTCCGAACAGATCTGCACCCCTTCCCTGGAGCGCCCCAATTCCAGGACATCGTTCACCAG
>JAABRW010000296.1 GCA_011390695.1 Desulfotignum sp. | reverse complement strand
CAGTCACAGAAGGGGTAATAATCCAGAGAGGCAACCGATGATGATCAACAATGATTTCGAAATTCTGGACTTTCAGAAGGCAGCGGTTAAACGAGAACAGATATCCGTGCTGCAGGAGTTGAGGTGATCAGGTGTATCGCCCGCCGCCGGAAGCCCCGGGAAATATTCCAGGTGATGATGGTCAAATGAATTAATCAGTGCTTGATCAGTAGGTTACCCCTCAGAAACCGTGAACCAAAAATTTTTATCAGCAGAAAGGGCATGAAATGACTGAGAATTTGAAATTTAAGCAAGCTGCTGAACAGTATCGGCAGAAAATTCAGCTTGGGGAAATCGAGAGACCTCAACCAGTAGATCCGATCACAAAAGCCAGACAGAACCCCAGAAGCCTGCGGATGGCAATCAATGCCAAATGCTTTGACTG
The DNA here is from genome assembly GCA_011390695.1 of Desulfotignum sp. The sequence continues at coordinate 2,904 of JAABRW010000296.1, read as the reverse complement.
CTGTTGTTTCCAAAAGACGGAGGTCAAATATTGCACTGCCTGTGAATGTCCGTTGCATCACCTTCGGCCCTGGCAACCCAAGCAAATCAACGATTAGACAGCAGCGTATCGGGAAGAAATAAACATAATATTAAAGGGAAAAGAAATGATCGCAATGCCGAACACAGCTTCTTGTCTGATATGCGGGAATGAATCCGATGTTATCCATTGCCACAAAATCGGGCCTGGTGAATTGTCAGCTGCCGACAAGGAACACCGGACCCTGCGCTATGGGTTATGCCTGAGGTGTCTTGCCAGGGACGGGATTTATCAACAAGTCAGGCAAATACTCGCTAGGCGGGAAGGAGTGGCACATTTTTAGACTGGTTATCAAGCAGATGATTTTCATAATTTGCTGGCCTGCTATGCGGGTTTCCGACGGGACACCAGGGCGTCCGCCTGCCCTGGTGCAGCAATCAAAAGGCGGTGACGTATGCGGAACAAGAAATCAAAAAAATTCCCAATGTATCTGACATATGGCTTATACACTCATGAGGCTTTCCGAACTATGAAACCAGCCAGTCGGGAAATTCTCATTCTATTGTATTTTGAAATCGATTTTGCTCAACAGGGTGGTAACAAAAGAAACGCGGTAATCATAAACCGGGACAATATTAAGTTGTCTTATGCAGAAATCCGGGACCGCCTTGGATACGGTGACAAAGCTATCTGGACTGCGTTGAAAGAATTTCACGAGCGGGGTTTTATTGAAACAGTGAAACGGGGTGGTGGTGCCAAGCATGATTTCTCCGTTTATTCCATTTCCGAAAAATGGCGGCGCTGGCAACCCGGGACAGTCATTAAAGAAAAGGCCATAAATGGAAAAACCGGATGGCAACGTGAAAAAAATAAGCAGTCCACAGGGAAAAGAACTACGCAGTCCACAGGGAAAAGAACTCAGGCAAAAAAACAGCCAGGCTCCTTTCCACAGGGAAAACCTCTTTTGGAAGAATCCTTGAGAAATGGGGATTCTTTGCCGTGAAGGGTTCTTTTCCTGGTGGACAGCACATATATACTCTACCAGGCAGTATAGGGGAAAGGGGGCAGATGAAAATATTCTGGGTCGATGAAAAAAAATACCGGAATCAACAATCACCTTGGCATGATCGCCGGTTGGGTGAAATTGCAATCAGATACATTCACGGTGATTACATGCCCGGCAGGGTTCAGCACCATATCAGTAGCAGACTGGTCAAGCATCTTCGCCGGATGGGGTCACCGATGGGCAAAGTTTATCTGAACCAGGGGAAGTCGTCATGAAAAACATGTGGTGGGGGGCGGTTCATTTCTTCAACACCTAAGTAATCCTGACCGCTGCCGGTAAAATTTTCCTTCCATGTCAAAATAACAACAGGGGGTGGGTCCTTCTGGGGCATCGATCCATACACGGTCAGGCAAGGCTCAGGAAAGGGCCAGTTACACACCCCAAAAACGAGGTAACTTGTAAACATCCAAAGATGAAAGGAAACGCTGAAATGATTGATACTAAAGGATTGTTGACCGTGAAGTAGTCTGCTGATTATAGAAATATTTCACGTCAGAGGGGTTACAAAATGATCCGGCAGCGGGTGGAACGGATCGAGGGGGCCTTACTCCGTGAACCTGGATGGTGGACGGCAGATCAAAGGCCATGGGAACCTGAGAAAACCTCACTTCCAGTCGGTCAGCCAGGGGCCGGGTGGATGAAAAGGAATCAATGATGAAAAAGAAAAAATTACCTGAAAAGAAACCTGTCGAGAAATCAAAGCTGGTCAAGGTCACACAAACTGGTGACAAACACATATCTGTTAATATGGTTCGGGATCTTTTTCCACAAACCGGCTGCCGGACCCAGGAGGGTGCCGAGGCGGTTCTTCTGTCCTGTGTTGATCTGTTCCGGAACACAGAGACAGACCTGGCGGTGAAAGAAGCCAATAATCACTTGGCATTGATGGCAGAACTAAAACCCCAAGATGCTTTTGAAGGGTTGTTGATATCCCAGATGCTGATGGTTCATAAACAGGCGCTGCACAACCTGTGCAAATCAAACCTGGAAGGAAACAGGGACCGGACAGACATCCAGGAGTCATTGACCAATCGGTATGTCAAACTGATGCGGCTTTATACGCAACAGTTGGAAGCCCTGGACAAGCACCGGCGGGGAGGCCAGCAGCGGATGACCGTGGAGCATGTTCACGTCCATGAAGGCGGTCAAGCCATTGTTGGCAATGTATCCAAGGGGGGTGGGGGCAAAGATGAAAAGTGAAAAACAATCCCATGCCAGGAATCCTTTCCGCAATGTTCCTTTGTGCGGTGCATACAGCAGACGGACCGGAAAACCATGCAGACAACCGGCAATGTCAAACGGCAGGTGTCGGATGCATGGCGGCAAAGCTGGTGCACCCAAGGGTAACACCAATGCACTGAAGCATGGTCGCTATACCAAAGAGGCTATTACTCGGCGCAGGTATATCAGGGAGTTGATACGGGATTCCCGGGAAACAATTGAGGCGCTGTCATAGGTAGATAATAGGGTGTTGAAACAGTGACAACATGTAACCCCAATAAAAAACGGTCAAAATATCTGACTGTAGGGGCTTTAACCTGCATTTTATTGAAAAACAAAAGACTATTTTACCAAATGATTTCGGATAAAAGATAATGGGCGGCTGGGGATCAGGCAGGCCATCTGGTTACGGCAAACGAAAAGCTGAGGACGCTTTGCCGGTTGATATTCGGAAATGGAATCGACAGGGATTGATATATCCAGGGTCCAGGATCACAAGCAGTTGGTCTGTAGGCGGGCGGGTTCACAGTTCAATCGGTGCAGTGGTACTGGCAGACCGGCTAACCCTTCAGTACAAGCATCGGGGGGAACCAGTCGAG
>JAABRW010000295.1 GCA_011390695.1 Desulfotignum sp. | reverse complement strand
GTATCCGGGCTGTCTTTGGCTGAGGGGGTGGTATCAAAAAAATATTGCACAGCCTCGTCTTTGCCTTTTTCCGGGGGGATACCTCTGGCAATACATATCTGGCTGCCTTCAGGTGCCCGTGTCAGAAAAGACTGCATCTTTTTTTCTTCAATAAACCCGAAAGCGATGCCGATGGCGTTCAGCCACCTGATAAAATCAGGAAGATTTACATCTTCGTGCAGGGTTTGTATTTTCTGGACATGGGCCTCCAGTTTGTTTTTGGAAAAATGGTATCTGAATGACCTGGACAGCCGCTTGTTTATGCTGGATTCAGAAAAATATCGGGAAAGGGCGGTTTCCAGGGCCAGCCGTTTTTTTTCCATCTCTTTCTGGATTTTCAGGATATGTGTCAGATCATCCCCGGAAATGTGATACAGCTTTTTGAGAATTTCCCCCAGATACCGCCGGGGACTGCCGGCAGACACCTCCTGTTCCTGGACTTTGAGTGCTGTGTTAAGCTGATCAATGGTTATCATGCCTTTTTTAACGGCAATGGCACCGAACCGCATGTTCAGGGAAATCTTTTCAATTTCTGTGACGGCGATATCATTCATGGCTTCTGCCAGGTATTCATCTGCAATCCGGTCCTGGGTGAGAAGAATAGCGGTTTTGTCAGCTTGTGATATTTGTTTGTTTTCCAGTAGAATATCACCGATGAGTTTGCTCTGTCTGGTTTTTTTGAAAAGATCATTCTGAAGGTCCAGTGCCTGTCTGACGTTTTCCGGCCGGACAAACCGGTTGGCCACCCCCAGTTCACCAAACCGTTTGTCCAGCATTTTCATTTTCAGGTGGTCTTTGACAGCCAGAAGAAACTGGATATCATCCCTGGAAAGGCTTCTGGTTTCCTGAAGCAGATCAATTTCGGTGTATTCAGGCTGTTCTTCCCGGCGTTTATGCAAATGCGCCATCAATTTTTCTTCCTGTTCCATAGTGAGCAGGCGGCATTTGCGGGCCAGAAAAACAAGGCCGTTTCTTTTCTCTTCTGTCATGATGTCCACAAGTACCTGATTTTCCCGAAACTGTCAATCAATGGGGTTTCAATATATCAAGAGGAAAGCACCCGGCCTCCGTCAAATGGTACCAGACCCAGTTTGTTTGTTCGCAATGCAGGAAACAATGGATGATACGCTTTATCCGAGCTGCATCATGGGGATTTTGCAGGATGCAGGTACAAACAGATCTGCAACAGCCTGCCCCAGCCATTCCGGATGGGGCAGTATGTCCATGAGCTGTGCGATGGTGGGGGCAATGTCCAGAATCGATATCGGCCCGGCCAGGCAGTGCCCTTTTCTGACAGGTTTGCCATATGCAATAAAAGGAATGGTGAGCACATCAGGATGGCCGGTGTTATGGTGCTGCCCACTGCCCCCATGGTCGCTGAGCACCACCAGGTTGAAACAGACCCCTTTTTTGTCAGCTGTTTTGGCGGCATCCACGATTTTTCCCAGGGCGCGGTCGCACCGGTTTACGGCATCCAGATATGGATCAGACATCCAGCCGTAAATATGGCCGGTAACATCAGCCCATTCCAGATAAACAAAGGTAAAATCCGGCCGCCGGGTGATGATATGCCTGGCTGCAGCCCCGCCGATCATATCCATGTCATTTTTCATATACAGTTTCTGTACATGGGAATAGTCCACATATCCGGGCAGGGCCAAATTGCGCAACTGCTCCCAGGAATAAAATGCGGAACAGGATTTGCCGAAAGTTTTAAGATGGGCGAACAGGCTCTGGCCCGCAGCAGACATGTCCGGCAGGCCGGTATTTGTCAAAACGCCATGGCTGTATGGCGGCAGAGAAGTGAACAGGGAAAAATGGGCCGGCAGGGTCAAAGACGGTTCCACTGTCTGGCCGGTAAGGCAGAAGGTGCCGGAGGCCATGAGACAGTCCATGGCAGGGGTATGGGCCTGGGTAATGGCATCGCTGCGCAGTCCGTCAATGAGAACCAGTATGGTTTTGTTCATCAAAATGTCTCTTTTCGTCTGATTATCTCGTAAATGAGGGCACCGAAAATGTTCACCATTATAAATGCCACCCCAAGGGCATTCATGGCAGGGCTGAACACCCGCAGCTGCGTGCCGATATAAATGGGTTTTTCCATGATCGTATCTCCAAAATTTGGGTTGGCAGCAAACAGCCGTTGCGGTTATGGTATGTATCAATATCGGTTGACGGTTAGATCCCCATGATGCAATGGTTAAAAATCGGTTAATTTAACAGAAGGCCGGCAGACCTATTGTTATTGCGGCTGCCCTGACATTACTGATGAAAATAAAACAGATTTCAAACATTATCTTATCAATTGCCGGATATGATGCCGGCTTTTACAGGGGAAAACCGGGATGCTGAATCCGGCATGGGTATTTGTCTGCTGTATCGGCAAAGATATCACACACCACAACAATCCTGGAAATGAAACCATTGACCATAAAGGGATCCAGTGAATGAGCGAACTACTAGAACAGTCCGGTGTGATTTCAGCCCTTGTTTTAATCAGCTTTTTACTGGTCGGTAAGTTTTTCAATTTCATCAGTTATAGTCTGATGAAGGAACGTATAATTGCAGGGCAGCAGTGGGATCTGAATATCTGCTGCGGCAAGACCGATGCAGGCGGAATCAATGCCGATATTATCAAGCATGCCCGGGTACCGAATTTCGTTTTGATTAAAGATATTTACCATCTGCCTTTTGCAGACAAACAATTCAAAAATGTGCTGTGTTCCCATACCATTGAACATGTGGAAAAACCGGATATGTTCTTCCGGGAATTGCACCGGGTCGGTGAAACAATCACCATTATTCTCCCGCCGTTATGGGATATTTTTGCCGCGTTTAATTTTGTTGAACACAAATGGATTTTTTTGACGATGCGCAAAACACATCATTCTCTGCCCAGATATCTGCCTCTTTTTTTTGCGGGTCATGTTCACAAATTTTTCGGGCAGCGCTTCAAAGCATGACCCGTGAGAGAATTGCATCATTTCTGTTCAGGCTGATTCTCCCGGCAGGACTGTCCCGGGTGGTTTGTTGTCCAGTGTGGCACTGGCCATGCCGGTAACCGACTGTTTGGCTTTTTTTTTCAGACGGGCAAGAATATTGGCGGTATCTTCAACATTCAGATGGGTTTTGCTGCCTGCCGGCAGTTCCAGAATAGCCACACTTACCGTCATCAGGGGCAGTTTCCGTTCATTGCCCTGCCGGTCGCAGGCCGGTAGAAAACCGTTTTTCACTGTGTCAGGATCATCTTAAACCGGTTGTGTTACAATAATATGAGAAAGCCGTTAAATT
>JAABRW010000294.1 GCA_011390695.1 Desulfotignum sp. | reverse complement strand
CCTTTTCTGGTCCGGGAAGCCCAATGCATGGGATGCGGATTCTGTGCCCAGGCCTGCCCCGTGGATGCGGTCACCCTGAAAGAAAGGAGCGCATAAAAAAGACATTTCAATTCAACCAGTGATATTGTATAACCGGCTTTTCTTTTAATAACAGTTACATGTACAGTGAGCACCATGGAAATAAACGGGAACCTTGCATATGGTATATTCTCCCTGTTGTCAGGGGTAATCAGCACAGGTCTTGCTGTTTATCTGGCCCCTTTCTGGCGCAGATTCAGTGCCCGGCAGCTCATGCTGCTTACAGCAGCCAGTGCCATGTGGAGTATGACCTATGCCATGGAGCTGTTAAGCGCTGATTTTTCGGTCAAACTGTTCTGGGTCAATCTGGAATATGTGGGAAGTGCCTGGATCGGCATGCTGGTGTTTAAATTCATTCTTTCCATTTCCGGCAGAACCAGATGGCTGACCCCCTTCAGCACGCTGCTTCTCTGCCTGGTTCCGGCAGCAACCCTTATGCTGGTATTTACCAATGATATACACGGTCTGATGTGGCAGCAGGCCTGGACAAAAAATATTTCAGGCATGGAGGCGCTTTTCTATCACAGGGGAACCGGGTTCTGGATTTTTCTTGTTTTTTCCTACGCCCTTCTTTTTTGGGCTACCCTTATCCTGATACACGCTGTTTTAGTTTCTGCCCGGCACCATTTCCGCAGACAATTGAAAATCATTCTGCTGGGCATCATGGTTCCCTGGGTCTGCAATATTGTGTATATTTTTAGATTCCCGCTTTTGCAGGGTATTGATCTGACCCCTTTTGCCTTTATGATCACAGGACTTTTCTTTGTCTGGGCACTGATACGCTACCAGCTGCTGCATCTTATTCCCCTGGCCCGGGAAGCTGCCATGGACAGCATGGGAGATCCGGTGGTGGTGCTTGACATGGCAGACCGGGTGGTGGAAGTCAACCAGGCCTGCTCCAGGGTGTTTGAAATCAAACATTTTGTACCCGGGATGCAGTATGCCGATGAACTGTTTCCCGATCTTTTCAGTCTTGTGGACCAGCACCGTGCCCATGCCCCTGCCTCCTTTGAAGCCGCTTTTGCGGCAAAAGGAAATCCGCATCACTGGCACCTTTCGATTTCTGCGCTTACCGGCACAAACCAGGCCCAGAAAGGCTGGCTGATTGTTTTCCGTAACATCACGGAACAAAAACAGACCGAAGCGGCCCTGCGCCAGACACGGGACTATGTCAAAAGCATCATCAATTCCATGCCCTCCATCCTTATCGGCGTGGATGACAAGGGTGTGGTAACCCAGTGGAATCTGGAAGCTGAAAAAATGACCGGCATCCCTGCAGATCAGGCCAGGAAACGATTTTTTTCCACAGTCTTCCCTCAGGGTGCGCAAATTGTTCCCACCATTTTAACCGCTGTTGATACCCGACAGGTCCAGAAAAAAGAAAAAACCACCCTGGTACTGAACAACCGGACCTGTATCACGGATATAACCATTTATCCCATCCTGTCAGATACTCTGCCAGGGGCTGTACTCCGGGTTGACGACATCAGTGAGCGGGCCAAAATGGAAGAAATGATGGTCCATTCGGAAAAAATGATTTCCGTGGGGGGACTGGCTGCAGGCATGGCCCATGAAATCAACAACCCCCTTGCCGGCATGCTCCAGATAATCCAGGTGATCCGGAACCGGCTGTCCAGACCCCTGCCTGCCAACCTTGAAACAGCGGCCCGGCATGATCTTGATCTGGATAAGGTTTCAGCCTACATGACAGACCGGGAGATTTTCCATCTTATGGAACAGGCCATAGCCGTGGGAAAGCGGTCAGCAGCCATTGTCCAGAACATGCTGTCCTTCAGCCGGAAAAGTGACAGCCTCCGGTCCAGCCATTTTCTTTCGGAAACCATGGATGCCACCCTGGAGCTTGTAAAAAATGATTTCAACCTGAAAAAACAGTATGATATTCTGGCGGTTGACATTGTTACCAGAAAAGATGCAGACTTGCCGCCGGTACCCTGTGAAAAGACCAAAATTCAGCAGGTATTTTTCAATATCCTGAAAAACGGGGTGGAGGCCATGTCCGAGGCCCGGACCCCCGATCCCAGGTTTGAAATACGGTACTTCTTAGAAGACAATATGGCAGGGGTGGAGATCCGGGACAACGGTCCGGGCATCCCCGATGATATCAGAAAACGGATATTTGAACCATTTTTCACCACCAAGGAAGTGGGTATCGGCAGCGGACTCGGACTTTCGGTCTCCTACTTCATCATCACGGAAAACCATGGCGGTAAAATGGGGGTGACATCATCACCAGGCATCGGTACGGCCTTTTTTGTCAAGCTGCCCCTGTCCTGCTCCTGCCCAGAGCCCCTGCCCTAAATGAAAAGAAAGGAGCCATGGATATATGCATCAAAGATATTTTGAGCCGGTATCCGAATGTGCCGCCGGGTTTTACCACACCTCGGGATAGGCCACATCCACAAATTTTTCTTCCATCATGTGCTTGTGGCCCCTCTCCATGGCTGCCAGATCCATGAACACGGATTTTAATCCTGGATCAGTGCAGTTTTCAGCAAGAGCCATATATTTTTTCATGGCGATTTCCTCATTTTTCATGGCCAGGCCGATGGCATTCTTAAGGTCCATATCTGCAGTGACTTTCGGCATTTCAATAGTTTCAGATACATGGAAGTCCTTGTCAAAATCAAAATTCCCGGTATCCACTTTTTTCTGGTCCAGAATATCGGTGAGGATCTGTTCATGCTTGGCTTCTTCTTCGGCAAAACCTGCAAACACGCCCTTGAGATAATTATCTTTGATCCGCTGGGAAACCTGTTCGTAAAAATTTTTTGCATCAATCTCACTTTGGATGGCATCGGAAATTGCTGCGCGGTATGCATCTAAATCCATAAAATCCTCCGTACGCTTATAAGGTTATTTTCAAGGCAGCGGCGTTGCTGTATAGGCAACTCCTGCCTCTTCAGATCCATAGGGAGCCAGTTTTCTGTCCGCAGACATATCCGATACAAGATCTGGATTCAACAGCATGGATTTTCCGGACAGCACCAGATCTGCATCCTCCAACGCCTGTTCTGCTGTTTTTTTATCATAAATTTTTCCGCAGATCAGCAGGGGAAGGTCTGTGGCATCCCGGGTGATGCCTGCCATGGTTTTGTCAGTATTGAAGGCGGGCCGGGAAAAATCATAGGTGGAAACGGAAATCGCATCAATGGGCTCCTGTGAAAACAGCTGAATCATCTGCTGCCATTCTGCAGCATCGGAAAACAAAGACACGTCCATATCGGCAATGCCCCAGTTGGAAACCCG
>JAABRW010000293.1 GCA_011390695.1 Desulfotignum sp. | reverse complement strand
AATGGCTGACCATACACAGACAACATAAACACAATAACAATCAGCAAGGAGCATACCATGCCGCAGCTTGTACCCATTACCAAACAAAACCACACTGAAAAATCCTGGACCCGGTTTTCATCTTATACATTTGCATCCAAAGACAACCTGGCTCCCCTGGCGGGAGCAGAAATTGCCAAAGCGGTTTCCGCCCTTCCCATGGCGTTTGTCAAGCAGCAGAACCGCTTTTTCCTGGCGGCAGTATTGTCCCTCACCCCGGGTACCAATCTGTTTGTTGGCCCGGACGGCCGGTGGCTTGGCAAATACATCCCGTCTGTTTTCCGGGGATACCCGTTTCAGCTGGCAAAAACCCAGGGGCACGATAACCTGGTCCTGTGTGTGGATGAAGAATCAGGGCTGGTCAATGCTGATAAATCCGCTGGTGAACCGTTTTTTGATGGGGCAGGAGAGGTATCCAGGCCGGTGAAAGAGATTATGAATTTTTTGAACCAGGTGGAGCAGAACAGGGCGGCAACCAATCTGGCGGTGGCCTCTCTGGCAGAGGCCGGCGTTGTCATGGAATGGCCTCTGAAAATCCAGGATAAAGACCAGGAAAAACCTGTTACCGGTCTGTACCGGATAGATGAGACAAAATTCAACGCCCTGGCAGATGAAACCTTTTTGAAAGTCCGTAAGGCAGGGGCACTGCCCATTGCTTATGCCCAGCTTTTTTCTATGGGCAATATACAGAATTTCGCACAACTGGCAAAGGCACAGGGACAGATGAAAGAAAAAAAGCAGGATATCAAACCCATTCTGGGAGATGATGATATGATCTCCTTTTCATGAGGAATAAAAACCATGGCCGATCCCGGCGGCCTGCCGCAGCGAGAAGATCCATTGCATGCAGACCCCTGTTTCTCGCGGTGACGGATTTGAAAAAAATTTTTGAAAAGTTAATATGGTACAGAAAATTTTTATCACCAGCAACGGCATGATTGATATAAAATGTCCGAAATGCGGTAAGATCAAAGAGGTGGATGTCTCAAAATATCTGAACCTGGATAAAGCTTTAAATTTCAAAGCTACTTGCGGGTGCAGTCATGTTTTTCCTGTGATGATTGAAAGGAGACGGCATATCCGGAAAAATATTAATCTCAAAGGGACCATTCTTTACAAGTCAAAGCAATACCCTGTAAAAATTTTGGATATTTCCAGACTCGGCATGCGTATTATAACTGGAAAGTCACTGGATATTTTGGAAGGCGAACGCCTTGAGGTTACATTTATGTTGAATGATTCGGGAAAATCAAACGTGTCAAAAGAAGTTGTTGTCAAGAAAAAGTATGACAATCATAAAGGTGACATGGGCGTTGCGTTTTTATCCCATGAACATTATGATGATTTTGGGAAGTATCTGTTGTTTTATTTTCAGTGACAGCCGTTCATTTACACTGGAAGGCAACTATCTGGCAAAGCTGTGGCCGGTTGAACTGGAAATGCTTCCCCGGGAGCTTCCGCCGGGGAATGCCTTTACAAGACAACAATAGATAAAGAAAGTCAGGCCCCCTGGTCCGGCATCAGCGTTCGTCAGTGATTTTGATCGTGTCCCGGGTTTCAGATATCGGCTTGAAGGTTTTCCGGGTTTCTGAGACAGCGGCCGGGGATGGCACATGAACCGGGTCCAGGGGGTGGGTATGGGCCCTGAGACCGCCGGCAGGGGTGACATAAAAGGTGCCGTCATCATACATGCGGACAATACGTCTGTCAGCATCGCTGGCAACAAAATTGTCAAAAAGGCGCTGGCATACCTGCTGTATGGCCCGGGCCATAAGGGTATCACCATCTTTTTTGTTAAAGGCGCTCTGGGTCATTGTTTTCACTTCTGCCCGGTTGGTCCACAGGATTTCCCCGTTTCTGGTATCCTGCACAATCATTCTGAGCTGGACAATGGCATTGTCAACGCGTCCGCCCTTGTGTGCCAGGTGGGCCAGGCCGGCACCGGCAACACCCCATATCGCAGTATTCCAGTCTGAATAGCTTGTGTCTGTGGTCAACCCGCCGCCAAAGCGCGGATGGCCGTCTGCCAGACTTGTGGTTGTGTCTTCATCCACAGGCCAGTCATTCATGGAAAGGGCTGCGCCCAGTATGCCGCCAATGGCCATTTTGTCAATCATTTCATAGTTATCCGATTCAGCAATGCCGAACAGCGCACGTGATCCGGTATTGAAGAAAAAAGGCAGCACCCCGGTCTGGAGCGGGTTGAAACTGTCTTCCCTGTCATTTTTGAATACTATTATCCGGCCTCTTACCACATAGTCGGCGTTGAAGGCCATTCCGATTTCCTGAATGGCCTTATGATCCAGGGCAATGGATTTATACTGGGTATTGGGATCCCGGGAAGTTTCCACTTCCTCGTTTTCCAGATTTGCTTTCAGGGCATTGATAATCTCATTTTTCATGATGTCAGACCAGTCTTTGGCCAGTTCAGCCTGGAGTACGGAATTGGCACTTGATATTTTTTGGGGTACTGTGTTCTGGTTGATAATCTTTTTTTGGGAAAGATAGGCAAAGACATCTTCATTGATTGCAGGGGCATATCCGAAACGCTGGATTTCGTCCTGCAACGCCTCCATTATCAGCATGTTCCGGCGCCAGTATCCCACAGGAGAGTCTGCCGGGGTGTAATCGGCAAAAGGAAGGATAACAATTGTTTTTTCATTTCCCAGATTGGCTGTACGAACCACCGGATGAAGGGAGTCAACAGTCGCGGTTCCGCAGGCGGTGAAAAGAAACGCCGCCAGAATTGTTGTGATAACCACTTGTATTGTTTTCATAGTTACTTCCTCAGAGGATAAAATTATGTTTCATCATTCTCAATGCCTACCATGGAAGCAGCAGTTGGCGACTGGCCTGGAAGGTTTCCCAGCTGCCTGCGCCGCCAGGCCATGTGAACCGCCATATTCCCGACATCTGGGCGGCAGAGAGCGCTTGTATCCGGTAAGTGTAGGTAATGCCGTGTTGTAAAAAAGACATCTCATACAGCCATGAAATGCCGTCTCCGGGCAGCACATTGACCGGGGTGTTTCCCCATGTGCCGGTGTAATACCCGGGTGCTGCAGGATTTTTATCCAGTTTCAGCAGATTGGCATTATCGTAACTGTACAGCATGCCATTATATGATTCAGTTACTTTCCATGTGCCTTCCGGGGTTCTGAGGTTGATCTGGATACGCTGGGTTTCAACCGCTGTGTTCAGGTCTGCACCCGTCCGGGTGGTGATAACCATGGTGCCATGGTATTCCAGCAGCTGTACCGGGCCGAAGGGAATGACCGGTACAGGGCCGTCTGCATAGGTATGGGCATCTGC
>JAABRW010000303.1 GCA_011390695.1 Desulfotignum sp. | reverse complement strand
TGGCTCCTCATGGTAAATTGCATGGTTGGTTGATACGGTACCATCATTTCTGAACTGCATTGTCCGGTGCCAGGACAGTATCCATGACCAAACAATGCATTTTGCCATCCTGGCTGCTGTCCGCTGGCATTGGTATCTATAAAAAAGGCTTCACACATAAGTGCAAAGCCTTTTAAATAAAAAAAGTCAAACAGCACTGGTGTTATCCACCCACGTTTCCTCCTTCAAGATCCTTCCAGGCACGGTTTACCTTGCTGCCGACAGTCCCAAAAAGGTCGTCAAGATCATTTTTCATGGGTGACCAGTCAGATGGACATTCTTTTTCCAGCTGATCCACCCGCATCTGGGCTGTGGTCACTTCCTGCTCCAGCTGTCCAATGAGAGGAAGAACTTTTTCTTTTTGTTCGGTGCTGTAAGCGTCTGCCGTTTTTTTCATTGCATCAAGCTTGTTTTTCCAGGCGTTAACCTCAGCCAGCATAGCTTTGCAATAATCTTTTACTTCCATGTGTGCTCCTTTCTTCTTGAGAGTTGTTAATGAATTTACCTCTGGAATCCCTGTGGGATTCCCGTAAGCGTATTCCCTGTCAAACAGGAATGTAGAAAAGTAACAAGGAACAATCAGTAAATAATACATAGTTACATTAATACAATTTTGACTAAAATCAATCTTAAAAATTAAAAAAAACAAATTCTAGGACAAGATGTAGAAGCTGCGGCCTGCATATTAATAAAAACTTACAGGCCGGCAAGTTTTACTTTTCAGCATTCAAAATACTCCGCCATTGCACCTGTACCCAGCCTAAGTGTTTCTGCATCTCATCGTGTGCCTTCTGGGCATTTTTTGTCTTGATTGCCTCCAGAACCCGCCGGTGCTGCTGGACAACTGAGGGTAAATTGGATTTTTCTTTTGCCAGTTCCTTTAAAACACTGTCGAGGAATTCCCCTGAAATGTCAAACAGGTGTTTTAAGATATGCACCCGGAGAAAATTGTGGGTGGATCGTGCAATTGCTATATGGAAACCGATATCATCTGATATGGTAATGCTGCCTGCTGCTAAATCTGTTTCCATTTTGCGGATTGAGAACTCAATAAGGGCAAGGTCCTCATCGGTGCGGCGCTGGGCTGCAAGATAAGCCCCGGCCAGTTCGATATCTTTTCTGACTTCATATAAATAAGGAAGCATCCCTTTGTCTTCACGAAAGATCTGGTGGATGGTATCTGACACCAAAGGCGTGCTGATGTTTTTCACAAATACACCCTGGCGTTTTCGAATTTCCAAAAACCCTCTGGCTTCCAGATGGTTCAACGCCTCTCTCAATGTGGGGCGCCCGACACCAAGCATTTCTGCAAATTTGCGCTCAGGCGGCAGTTGTTCTCCGGGTTCAATTTTGCTTTCTTTAATCAGTGTTTTAATCTGCTCGATAATTTCTTCGGAAACGGTTTTTGTTGTAACGCGCTGATACATAGGTACTGTCATAATATATTCCTGGTAAAACCAATCTGAATAATATTGATAATGTTCATAATATTATTATATAATTAGAAAAATGCTGCGTCAAGAATTTATGGCTTGACAAATAAAATAGCGATTGGTATCTGTGGTATTACCAGTTTTATGGATGGGAAACAATCCAGGTTCCCATGACAGCATAACAACAGGAAAAAAAAGGAGAAAACGTATGAAGGCATTGAAATGGGTTATCATCAGTATGCTGGCTTTGCCGGCAGTTGTCGGGTTGAGCACATCGGTTTTTGCTGCAGACACGATTACCTGGAAAATGGCATCTTCCTGGCCAAAGGGTACTATTCTGCAAAAAACCGCTGACCAGTTTGCCGAAAATGTGGGAGAGATGAGCGGGGGCCGGCTTGTTATCAAAAGCTACGCCGCCGGCGTACTCATGGGAGCACTTGAGGTCAATGACGGAGTCAGAATGGGGACCATAGATGCAGCCCATTGTTCACCAGCCTATCAGATGGGAAAATTACCTGCAGCCCCTCTTTTTGGTTATATACCCTTTGGTATGGATGTGTTGCCGTATCTGACCTGGTTTTACCAGGGAGACGGGGCGGCTTTGTACCAGGAACTTTATAAAGCCTATGATCTGGGGTTTGCTGCACCCTGCGGCATGCTGCCTTCTGAAAACCTTGCCTGGTCCAACAAGCCTATCCGGTCTTTGGAAGATTTTAAAGGCCTCAAGTTTCGCACATCCGGTTTCTGGGGGGAAATTTTATCGGAAGCCGGTGCCTCCGTGATGATGCTCCCGGCCGGAGAAATCTATGAAGCTCTTCAGCGCAAGGTTCTGGATGCCGGTGAATTCAGTATTCCTTCCATGGACAAAGACCTGGCGTTTCATGAAATCGCCAAATACCTGCTGGTTCCGGGCATCCATCAGCCAAGCACATTTCTCGACATCACTGTGAACAAAAAATCCTGGGCAAAACTGCCGGAAGATCTCAAGGCTATTGTGAAAATCGCAGCCCAGGCCACCACATTGGAAATGGTCACCCTTGCCATTCACGATGACATCCACGCGCTGAATTTCTTTGAAGAAAAAGGTGTGCAGATCGAATATCTGAATCCTTCCATTCAAAAGGACTTGGCCCAAAAAGCAGAAACCCTGCTGGACAGAAAAGCTGAACAGGATCCGTTTTTTGCAAAGGTGCTCAAATCCCAGAGAGATTTTCGAAAAGGGTATGACAACTACCGCCGGTTGATGACTCCGGCAGTAGAGTAGCCGGTATGAGGGATCAGACGTTGCAATAGTGAATATTTGACCCGCCGGGGGGAACATGACGTATATAGATAAATTTATAACTATCATTGATGGTATCAGCGAAGTCACAGCATCAGTCATCATTTACCTGGTGGTGATCCTGACAGCGGTTCTGGGATATGAAATTCTTGCCCGTTACGCATTCAATAATCCTACCAAATGGGCATTTGACGTCAGTTATATGATCGGCGGCACGTTTTTTCTGTTTGGCGAAGCCTATGCACTGAAATATCAGCGGCATGTGCGGATAGATATTTTTTACTGCCGTTTTTCTCCCCGGATGCGGGCATCAGTTGATGTGGTATTTTATCTGCTGTTTTTTTTCCCCCTGTGGATCGGCATGCTCATTTATCTGTACCCCTACGTGCTGTTTTCCTGGGCTGTACAGGAACGTTCGATGCAGAGTTACTGGCAGCCGCTCCTCTATCCGTTTAAAACGTTGATGCCCATCGGTGTTTTCCTGCTGCTCTTGCAGGGGGCGGCTGATTTTTTGCGCAGACTGATGATCGCTTTGGGAAAGGACATGGCCCATGAGTCCTGAAATGTCTGTATGCTTGATGTTTGCCACTCTGCTGCTGGGAATTTTTCTTGGATTTCCCACTGCCTTTGTTCTGGGTGGTGTGGCTATGATTTTTGGATTGATCAATGTCGGGCCGGAAATATTTGGTTTTTTCATCACCCGCCTCTTCGGACTGATGACCAATTATACCCTTCTGGCTGTACCACTGTTTCTTTTCATGGGGGTTTTCATGGAAAAATCTGGTATGGCCAGACGGTTATTCAACGCGATGTATCTGTTATGGGGGGGGCTGAGGGGGGGACTTGGCATCAGCACCATTGCCATTTCAGCGATATTTGCTGCAACCACAGGTGTTGTGGGGGCATCTGAAGTCACCATCGGACTTATGGCGCTGCCGGCCATGCTCAAAAACGGATACAATAAGTCTCTTGCCTGCGGCAGTGTTTGTGCCGGAGGCACACTGGGCATTCTGATTCCCCCGAGTGTGATGATCGTTATTTACGGTCCCATTGCCCAGTTATCCGTGGGCAAATTGTTCCTTGGGGCTGTAGTTCCCGGTATTTTGCTGACCATGCTGTACATGGTCTATATTGGTGTGCGCTGCTATTTTCGGCCTGAAGACGGTCCCCCCATGCCGGAGGAGGAACGTGCGGTGCCGCTTCGGCAGAAAGTATGGCTTTTTTTAAGCGCGGTTCTGCCGGCCATGCTGCTGATTTTTTCGGTGCTGGGCAGCATTTTCATGGGTATTGCCGCAGTTACCGAGGCAGCAGCAGTGGGGGTGATTGCAAGCATGGTCCTGGCCGCCTGTCATGGGCAGCTGAATTTCAAGACATTGAAAAATGCCGGGTATGAGACCCTGAACATCACCAGCATGATCATGATGATTGCCGTGGGGGCATCATTTTTTTCCACGGTGTTTGTGACCCTGGGAGGTGATGATGTGATCATCGGTTTGTTTTCATCCTTACCTTTTGGCCGGTGGGGAGCGCTGCTGGTTATCATGCTGCTGCTGATTCTGCTGGGCATGTTCATTGACTGGATGGGGATCATCTTTATTGTGGTGCCGTTGATAACCCCTATTGCCGCAGAACTGGGGTTTGACCCAATATGGTTTGCAGTGCTGGTCATGCTCAATCTGCAGATTTCATTTTTAACGCCGCCATTTGCGTACTCCATTTTTTATTTGAAGGGAATCACGCCGCCGGATGTGAAGACAACCGATATATACCGGGGTGTGATTCCCTTTGTGGGGCTTCAGATCCTTGCGGTGCTGCTGTGTATTCTGTTTCCGCAGCTGTTGACCTGGCTGCCCGGTCATTTTATTGGATAAGAAAATGATGCCTGTTTTTTCCGAAGTTACCCTTTTTGTTCAGTGCATGGTGGATGCCATGGCACCGGATGCGGCAATGGGCATGGTGCGCCTGTTTGACCGGTTCGGCATTGGCACCAGGTTTCCTGAAGACCAAACCTGCTGCGGCCAGCCGGCCTTTAATGCCGGCTATCGCACAGCATCCCGAAAATCAGCCATGCATTTTATCCGGGTGTTTGAGAACGCTGAATGTATTGTGTGCCCTTCAGGTTCCTGTGTCGCCATGGTCAAGCACCATTATCCTGAACTGTTTGCAGATGATTCCCACTGGCTGGAGCGGGCAAAGAAAGTCGGCGGCAAAATTTTTGAACTGACCGAGTTTCTGGTGGATGTGCTGCATATCAGTGATGTGGGGGCCGCCTACCAGGGAACGGTCACCTATCATGATTCCTGCCATCTGCTGCGGACCCTCGGTGTGGGCCGGCAGCCCCGGGAACTGCTGTCCCATGTGCGCGGATTGACGTTGGTAGAGATGGCGCAGTCAGACCGGTGCTGTGGGTTTGGCGGCACCTTTTCCATCAAGTATCCGGATATTTCCACCGCCCTGGTGGCGGATAAAGTGGAACGGATTCTGGAAACCGGAGCAGATACGGTGGTGGGGTGTGACATGGGGTGTCTGTTGAATATTGAAGGGTATCTGACCCATATGGGACATCCGGTCAAAGTTAAGCACATTGCAGAAGTGCTTGCACCATAAATGTAAGGACCTACCAATGGACGATCCGTTTACCACAGAAAAATATACAGCCAAAAGCAGACAGGCCATTTCAGACAAACGGCTCCAGGGAGCACTGGCCGGTGTCCAGGATCGGCTGGGGCCTGCCACCCAAAAGATGTACACATCACAGCCCGAAGGGGTGGGCATCCGGCAGCAGGCACATGAGATCCGGCAGCGGTGTATTGAAAATCTGGATATTCTGCTTGAAGCGCTGGCAGACAAGGTTGCTGAAAACGGTGGTCAGGTGTTTTTTGCCCGGGATGCTAAAGAAGCGGTATCCTACTGCCTTTCAGTGGCAAAAAAACATGGGGTCAAAACCGTGGTCAAAGGCAAATCCATGGTGACCGAAGAGGTGGGCCTGAACCAGGCACTGCAAGGTGTAGGCATTGATGTGGCAGAAACCGACTTAGGAGAATATATCATTCAGCTGGCTGGTGAAAAACCCTCCCATATCATAGCACCGGCCATTCATAAAACCCGGGAGCAAGTGGGTCAGCTCTTTGCTGAAAAACTGGGTATAGATTACACCCCGGATCCGGGTGTGTTGACCCAGGCCGCCCGGGCTGCGCTGCGGGAAAAATTTCTGGCTGCAGACATGGGTATTACCGGCTGCAACCTGGCCTGTGCCCAGACCGGCCATATCACAACAGTTTCCAATGAAGGCAATATCCGGATGTCTTCCACCCTTCCCCGGGTACATGTAGCCTTTATGGGCATGGAACGGGTGGTGGCAACCCTAAAGGATCATGATATCTTGTTTCGGCTTCTTTCCAGCGGGGCTGCGGCCCAGAAACTGGGGGGATATGTCAGTTATGTGGGAGGGCCGGGTCCGGCAGATTATCCAGACGGTCCTGAGGCGTTTCATTTGATCATTATTGACAATGGGCGCAGCCGCATGCTGGCGGATCCGGCATTTCGAGAGATGTTGTGCTGTATCAGGTGTTCGGCCTGTTTAAATGTCTGCCCGGTATACGGCAAAATCGGGGGACATGCTTATGGATCTCCTTATTCCGGTCCTGTGGGGGCTGTGGTGACCCCGCTTCTGGCAGGCTTGAATCGGTCACAGGACCTGTGCTTCGGCGAAACCCTGTGCGGAGCATGCAAACAGGCCTGCCCGGTGGATATAGATCTGCCCAGAATGCTCAGAGAACTGCGGTTCCGGCTGGCAGAAGGGGATGAAACCTGGGGGGCAACCCCTGTCAGTAAACCGGAAAAATTTGCCATGGAGACCTTTGCCTGGTTCACCTCTCATCCTGCTGCCTATCGTGCCGCGCTGTTGTCCGCTTCCCGAATGCAGGCCCTGGTGTATGCAAAAGAGGGCCCCATCCGCCAGCTGCCCGGTCCGCTTGCCGGATGGACCCGGTCCCGGACCTTGCGGAAAATAAGCAGCCGGACGTTTCGATCCCAATGGAAAAGCAGGAAACAGCCAGATTAAGGACCATGTTATGATACAGAATCATCGCGCCAGTTTTATCAACCGGGTACGTCAGTCCCTGGGGCCGGACACTGGGCCTGCCGATGTCCGGCGGGCACAAATTTTTCCGGAAATATCGGACAAGGAGCCCCAAAACCTGCTGCAGGCAGTACAATGGCGCACACCACAGGAGAGAGAAACGCTTCTGACGGTGTTGATGGATCAGGCTCTGCCCTTGAACCTGCATGTCACACCAGTGGCAGACGCGGCTGAGGCGGCACAGCAGATTGCTACACTTGTCCGGCAGAAAAATCCGGAATGGGGAGAAAAAAAGGCGTTGATCCGTTGGTCCCATCCCCTTCTGGATACGCTTGATCTGGAATCTGTCTTGGCGGGTCAGGACATTCCGGTGCATACCACTGCCATGGATTCACACGCAGACCTGAAAGGACAAAGGCAGGTCATACGGGAAAATACCATAGCTTCTTTCATGGGCATTACAGCGGCCGATTATTGTGTGGCAGACACCGCCACCATTGTCATGAAAACCCATCCCCATCAGGGCCGGGCCGTTTCCCTGGTACCGGCTGTCCATGTGTCGGTTATTACACTTGACCAGATACTGACCAATTTGACCGAACTCTATGCTGTGCTTGATGATGAAAAAAATACCCCTGAAAAAGAACTGACCCACCACATGGTCTTTATTTCCGGCCCCAGCAAAACCGCTGATATCGAACTTACCATGGTTCATGGTGCACACGGCCCCAAAGAAATGCACATTTTTGTCATCCGTGCGTGACAAAAGGGTGAAAACAAAAACCGGCCATATTCATTTTAATTCATAAAACGTGCTGGGGGACGAATATGACCGGGCGTTTTCCAGATAGCTTTGGGCCATGGACTGGATGCTTTGGGAAAGCTGTTCCGGATTGTCATAGGTCTTTTTTACCCTGCCCGGAGAACCGGTCACAAGGGAACAGGGCGGTATCACGGTCTTTTCCAGCACAACAGTACCGGCTGCAATGACAGAGCCTTTTCCGATCACGGCATGGTTCATAATGACGGCGCCCATGCCGATGAGGCAGCCGTCTTCGACGGTGCACCCGTGGATCACACTTCTGTGGCCGATGGTGATGCCATGGCCGATGGTCAGCGGAATGCCTTCATCTGCGTGGCACATGCACAGATCCTGGATATTTGTTTTTTCACCAATGGCGATCGTGTCCAGATCTCCCCGGATGACTGTCTGGAACCAGACCGAAGAATCACTGCCGATACGGACATTGCCGATGATCTGGGCTGAGGGGGCCACAAATACGGATGGGTGAATCCGGGGGGTATGGGTTTTAAAAACGTAAAGTGGCATGCTGGGCCTGCTGCACTGAAGTATTAAAGCACTGCTTCAAACTTTGGAATAATACCGCCTACAATAGGTTCATAGTAACGGTACTCGGTGTTTTCAACTGTCAGTTCATCTATCTGGCGCTGAATGGATTGCCGCGACTCGCTGTGCATCCAGCTGTTCCAGTCCTCAATGGTATCCCACATGCTGACAACCAGATACTCACCGTGTGAATCCAAAGCAGCAAAAGCCTGATCAGTGATGTATCCAGGCTGAATGCTGGCCTGAGACCTCAAGCGGACAATCAGGGGGGCAATCTTTGAGGCGACATCCTTGTCATCAAATTTTCTTTTTATAATTACACATACTGACATCACAACCTCCTTTTTTAATGGCATTTTACATAATACTTTCGTTGCCGGAAAAATAATTTTTTTCATACTGAATTGGGTCTTCAGTAAACCGGGAGATTCTGTATGAGCTTTGAATAGTTTCCCATTCAATGCGTTTTTTTGTCATTGTGGGAAAAATCAGTATAATACCCAGAACCTACCAGGTTCTTAAATAAATGGCAATGGTTTTTAAAATGTGCCTGCCGGCATCGGCAGCACCAAGTTTGAGCCCTTCTAATAAAAACAGTTGCGCCGGAAACCCAAAAATGGGAAAAGGTTGTCATTGCATAAAACTGTAGATGCTTTTAATGCAGCCGGGTTATGGGACACCTGGCAGAAAGATTCTCACGGGTGTACCATTGTCACCAGGTATGCCGTGGGAGAGGCCAGGGATATCCATGGGCGAATGTACTGTGTTTGAGACCACAAGAGGAAACACCTATGATTGATTCTTATTCATTCGGCAAAATGACAGTCAACGGCAAAGAATACCGAAAGGATCTCATTCTCCTGCCGGACGGAACCGTTTTGAGCCCATGGCAGAGAAAATCCGGCCATCGGCTGGTGTTGGAAGATTTGGATCCGGTTCTGGAAAGTTCCGTCAAAATCCTTGTGATCGGTACTGGAAAGCCCGGCTTGATGAGACCCCATGCCACACTGGTTGGCGATCTTCAGGAAAAGGGGATCACGGCTATGGTGCTGTCCTCAAATCGGGCCGCTGAAAAATACAACGCTTTATCAGAAGCTTCAGATGGTGTAGCCGCCTGTTTTCACCTGACATGCTGAACTCTGATTTCCGGTTTTTGCAAAGTAAGGTTGGTATTATGAAATCAAACAAACAACTGACAATCAGAGAACAGATCATCCGCTGCCTGGAAGCTGAGCCCATGACAGCAAGGGATATTTCAAAGACCTTGCGGATCAGCGAGAAAGAAGCATACTCACACCTGCCATCAATTGAAAAAAGTATCCGCCACCATAAAAAACAGATTAAAATAACACCATGCTACTGCCTGGGATGCGGATTTGAATTCAAGGACAGAAAAACTTACAAGAAACCCGGGAAATGTCCTGAGTGCAAGAAGTCAAGAATCGAGCCGGCAGTATTTCAAATTACCGGGGTGGGCATTTGAAAAGGTATTCAAGGCCATTGCGTTTGATTTCACAGGCAGCCCGCAGCATTTCTCCCAGTTTTCCTTTTTCATGAGCACCGCCATCGGGTTTGCTGTAAAAGGATATATTTACTGCTCGGCCATCTATACCGCCTTTCACTTTGAAGAAGAACAATCCGCCATTACCTTCTGGACTGTCTGGCCCCTGCTGATACTCGCCGGATTTTCCCTTGTGGGCATTGCGATCCAGAAAAAAATTCTTTAACGGCAGAAGGCAAGCGCTGTGACGGAAAACCAGTAAATAATGATTTGATTCCAATGCCATATCATAATACATATTTACTCAAGGTCAGAAAAAACCTACAAACAGGAGCCAGATCCAGATCCGGGAGCCACAGACGGTTAATATCTTGCCCCGGTAAAAAGGCAGACCTTAACCCCCACGAAACAACATGGTTCAATTTACTGCAAACCCACAGGACAATGGTTTCAGCCAGCAGTGACCAAGGCAGGATACCGGGAAGGGGTGGAAGAAAGGTGGAAGTCTGGGGGCAAATCCGCTGCCGGTAATACTCAAAATCTCATGGAACTTATGCAGAATTCATGATAGGCAATTTATGGTTGTATTTGATGGAAGTCAATGATATGTGCACTATAGTTGAGTTTTGGCAGACTTCAGTATTGTTGTAAATGGTTGATAATTTGATGACTGGGAAGAAATTCAGATATAATAAGAATAAGCATTTCTGCACTTCTTCCTTATTTGTATAATATACAGTCAGATAATTTTTTCATGAAGTGTATGATGATCCACACATGAACTTGTTGGACGTTAAAAATATACTGATGCAGCATTCTATGGTGTCAAATTTTGCCAGGTTCATCGTGTTTTGAATAAATTATAGTCCAAGTTAAAGGGTAAGTTAAAATGAGTCTTAGGCGTAAATCTAAAAAAACACTTTCCCGATATAATGCCCTATATGAACAGGCTGTTGACCTGTATTTAAATGAAAACAAACCAGATGAAGCACTTCGTATTCTTTTGAAACTTTCAAAAGCCCGTTTTAATAAGGCATTCGGTGAGATCGGCGTTATCATATACAGGGAGAAACATGATGTCAAAAAAGCAGAAAAATGGTTTGTAAAGGCTGAAAAAGTAGGCGCATTACGGGAAGAGGCCACTTACGAATATGGTATGCTCCATTATCTGGAAAAAGACGATTGGGAAACAGGTCTCAGGTATTTATTCAAAGCTGCTGCCCAAGGATATGAACTGGCGTATGGAGATATAGGCACCCTCCTGTATCATTATAAATCTGATATAAATGAGGCAGAAAAATGGTTTGAAAAAGCTGAAAAAGAAGAATTCCTTCTCGCACCAGCTGCGTTTTCTTACGCACAGCTCTTGATGCTTGAAAGAGACGACTGGGAGAAGAGTGAAAAACTTTTTAAGCAATCAGCTGACGAAGGTTTTGCCCCTGCGTACGCTGAATACGCTTCAATTTTATACCTCAAAAAAATTGATGTGGATAAAGCTGAGGCATACTTTAAGAAAGCAGAAGAGAATAATTGTCTGCCTGCTCCACATGCCTATAACTACGGGGAGTTACTGATTAAAGAAAGAAACGAAGTCGAGAAAGGAAATAAGTATTTGGATATGGCAGAAGCTGATGGATACAATGAAGAATGAAAAGTCCAAAAAATGCGCTTAATTATCAATCATGAATCGCCCAACCGCCGGCTCAACCAGACGCCGGACGTCATGCACTTCTTGCCGAAACCCTTGGCGGCGTTTGTTCGCTGGAACGTTCACCAATTTGTCCTGCTCAGCGATAATTATCGACCCAAGCAAAAGGATTCAGGCTTGAATTTCCTGAAGGATACCAATATTATTCAAAACCTGATATGGTCGATTTGTTCAGGGATGATGGTTGCAAAT
>JAABRW010000291.1 GCA_011390695.1 Desulfotignum sp. | reverse complement strand
TCGGCAGTCAAAAATGCTATTTTTAATTCCTCCCAGCCGAGTTCCGCACTGGCGATGATTTCATTATTTTCAGCAGCCAATTCGTATCCAGCTTCAGGCATGGGCCAGCCATTTATCTTTAACACATCAAGAAGTGCATGAAGTGGCTCATCGGTTATTTCCTTTATTTCATCCCAGCTATCACCAGTTACAGTTTCCTTATCTACCCCTGTCGGCCGGGTAACCGTTTTTTCATAAAGCTTGATTGTGTCATAGACATTTGTCTTAGTCCCTTCGGAAGTCACAAAATAAGAATACGGTAAAAACTGATATAAATTATAAAGCCGCAAAAAACCGTTCCAGGCTGATTGAAAAACAGGTTTATTTTTCCCTTCTGGGTCATCATTTAAACAACATCCGATCCTCATCCCCCATGGTTTTCCGGGCGGGGTCAGCGATTGTTGTTCAGCAACAACAAACTGTTTTAAAAAATTGTATCCATCCTCACTGTCATAGGTATAATTGCCATAAAAGCAGCTTTCATGAAACCCAGGGCAATCTGTTTCCCTCATTTTTTCAGCCATCTCTTCCGGCAATAAATTGTCAACATCCTGCATCCAATTCCTGACAGCCGAGGTCTCACCATACTTTTGAGAATCCACGTGCATTAAAGTGGCAACAAACATGAACTGCTGCCATTTTTCTTCCTCCGGATTTTCAAGAAACCGCATCAAAAGATCAAAACTATTGTACCTTAGATGTTTTTTAAACTGGGTGAGGCCATATCCATCCAACAAGGGTTTAAAATTTGTTCCCGAAGGCAGACCGGCCGGGTCAATATAATTTTCATAAAAACTTTTCTGGGATTTGAATTTGTTTTCCACGTCATGCCAGGACAGTGACCATACATGGAATTTATTACTCTGCACAATGGCCATCCGCTGTGCCATATCCTGGCCGATACGGTCATGGTGAAAGGTATAACCGTCTAAAAAGACAGCGATCGGTTTTACGCCATCCGTAAGGCGTGCGGATCGGACGACAAAATCAGCCCTTGAGGAAACGCTAACACCATCAAATTCACCCAGATTCACCTGCGGCTCTATGTAATAAGCCTGGCCCCCAACTTTTAAAAAGTAGCCGGGCTTTCCATTTACCAGATCGTTTTTCAGTATTAACGGCAAAGCCGATGAACGATAGAGCTTGAGCGCCCCAAGGAATCGGGATTCCAGCTCGCTCTCAATATAGGTATTAAAGGAGATATCACTGATATTTTCTGTCTTAACCAGCTTGTCACGATAGCTCAGGATTTCTGCAAGCAGCTCAATGGCCGTATTTCTGGATGTTTCTGACATACTGTAACTGTTGCGATATGCAAAAAGGCAGCGGTAACAGCCATCCTTATTTTCATCCAGGTTGCAGGCACATGACTTTAGCACATCCAGGGCCAACTCCAGCACTTCCATCAACTGGTTCTCAGATCTCATCAGCTGCTTTAAATAACCGGTTCCACCCGGCACCGTATCATAGAGTACCAGATATTTTTTCTTGAATGCGGTATCAGACATCGGCGATTCATGGACCGTGGTCTGAAGATGATCGATTTTCCCCCTGAATTTTCTTTTCAGTCCCAGTTGAATGGCTGCTATAAATGACTGCAGTTTACTGTTTGATTCGGATATGATGCTGACCGGCAGCAGAATCCGGATAGCTTCTGACACAAACTGCCGATACAGATAAATACAGTCGATCAGGTTTTTATCGCTCTCCTGGTCCCTGGCGGTACAGATAAATGCATGGGAGGGGTTATTTTTATCTTCCTGGACTTTACCGCACACCCTGCAAAGCGAAAATCCTTTTCTGGGCATTTCCACACCGGCAATGGAAATTTTTTCACCGATCTCGGTTTTTTCACCAAAGTTGATTTCACAAAAATCAACGTTTGACAAAAAATCAAACCCAAAAGGAAAATCCGCATCCACTTTATAGGCATCAAGCACATGCTTATCATCAAATTCCACCAGCATCTGCTTGTTGTAAAAAACAGGGTCACGATCGTCAGAGTCATCACTGATCCGGCTCTTCTTGTCAGAAGTGGAGGCAAAGACCTGCCGCATTCTCAGCATCAAACGTTTCTGGCCTGCATCTCCCCACATGGGGCTGCCGCACTTAACACATACTTCCTTATCATCTTCTTTGCCCAGTAATTCCTTATGGGAGCAATTGTCACAAAAACGCCAGGTTTCAACTTCCGACACCGTCATATCAACCTGGTCGACTTTTACTTTCCGCCCTTCCGCATGGAACGTATTGGCAGGTGCCAGTTCGGCAAGCGCACTCACGGCCGGGCGTTCATATTCATAATTCCAGGTATCGTAGGAACTCTCTCCTTCCTGCACCTTCTGTTTTTTTCTGTAAATCAGGGAGTTCAGCATCACCCCGGCTTCAGGAAAGGCGTAGTTAGGAAGCAGCCCTTCATCCGTAAAAAAATTAAATGTATCTCGATCAGTAATACTTTTTACCAGCGCCTGGAGAGCGGATTTTTCAATATTTAATTCCCTGAGTTCGGCTTCAAAATTCTTATCTTTTGGCGCATTTTTTTTCTTTCTGATTTTAGCGGTCAGGGTCCGGACTTTTTTCCTTAAAGACTCCCTCTCAAGCTTTCGATTGTGAAGTCCGTTCATAATCCGGCCCCGGAGGAACATCTTTGAATTTTCATCACCGACCACAAATATTTTCAAATGGGATTCAGACTCCGGAGTCATCCCGGTTCCACTGGTTTTAAAAAGTTCCACAAACTGATCAAACAAGTCAACCTGGTGGGTTTCAATGAAATAGATAAAACTGTGAGGGAACTTGTTCCGGTCAACTGGCTCTAAATTGTTTAATACCTGGCCCAGATTTCTGGGAAGGGATGCGCTAAAGTCGGTGGCAATCCACCGATCGAAACAAAACGCTGTAAACTGGCGTTCTAAAACAGCCGAGGCATCCAGAAATATTCCCGGGGAATCAATGTGACCGGCCAGCATCTCTTCAGGCTCTGCAAAGAAAAAAAGGTCATGCGGCCGAGCATTGGCCACTGTAAAATTCAAGGCATTTCCATCCCGCCTCCCGGCCCGTCCAATCCGCTGCAAATAATTAGCCTGTGCCGGAGGTACGGAACATAAGATCAAAGAGGAAAGATCCCCGATATCAATTCCCATTTCAAGCGTTGGGGTACAGGATAAAAGGTTCGGATACCAAGGCAGCCGTTTGTCCGCATTTGATTTAAATTCTAACTCAAGCTGCTCTCGTTCTTGTCTTTTCAAAAGTCCGGTATGCTCCCTGGCAAATATCCGCTCCACATCCCCGGTGGCATATAATTTCCCGTAATAATCAATG
>JAABRW010000290.1 GCA_011390695.1 Desulfotignum sp. | reverse complement strand
AAAAAGAAAAAAAAGCTGGAACAATCCATCCACCCGATGGGTTTTAATCAGGGAGGGGCTGTGAAAAAATGAAAAGGCCTTGTCCACACTTACCTCTGCGGTATTCAGATATTGGACGCGTTCAAACCAGTTCAGGGTATAGGTTTGATAATCCTTTTTCTGCCAAGACTCTTTTTTCCACAGATGGGTCTTTACCACTTTATTTAAGCCGTCCAGGCAGTCCTCGGTATTTTCATAATCATAGGATCCCAGCAGCGCCCCGGACTGGAAGATATCAGCGCCTGGCTTATACGCCTGCTCACTGATTTCCGCACTGATGATCCGGTCCTCTTCCCCCGGTCTAAAAAAGATCATTTTACATGAGGGTTTCCCCTTTTCAATGCGCAGGGTCTCCTCTGCCGAATTCGGGGGAACAATGGCATCGGCGATTGCCTGGGGAAAAAAGGCCGCATAAACCGCCGGACTGACATCCACCTTTTCCAGCACCATTTTAAACAGGCCAAGATCCCGGTCCTCCATCCCCCTCACCGGAATGATCTTACCTTTTTCCAGATCCGGCAGAAAAAGGTCCAGAACCTTGTCAAGCCCGGCCTGCCAGTGGGCGCTCCTGGGGTCTTTTCCTTCGTCTATCCATTTTTTGACTTTGGGGGACACAGCAACCATATCTTTTTTTCCTTATACTTGATTTTTCAGAGTCGTGAATACTCACCTGTCGGATAACCTTAATTTTTAACTGAGGCCATATCCAAAACTTCCCGCACCTTTTCTGTCATATCCACCATGGAAAAAGGCTTCTGGATGAATGCCACCCCTTTATCCAGCACCCCATGATGAGCAATGACGTTGGCGGTATACCCTGACATGAACAAAAGCCGGATGTCCGGATAAAGATCAGTGATTTGTCCGGCCAGGTCCCGGCCGTTCATCTCCGGCATGACCACATCGGTCATGAGCATATCAATGAGCCCGGAATGGTGTGTTGCTTTTTCCACGGCCTCTGTCGGTGTGGCTGCGGACAGCACGCTATAACCTTTTCTTTCCAGCATCATCCGGGTCATCCTGAGAATGGTGGGTTCATCTTCCACCAGCAGAATTGTTTCAGTGCCCCCGGCAGTTGCTTTTTTCTCAGGAACTGCCTTGTCAACTTCTTTATCGTCAATCAGCCGGGGCAGATATATTTTAAAGATGGAACCCTGGCCGGGTTCGCTGTAAACATTGATGAAGCCGTTGTTCTGTTTGATGATGCCGTAGATCGTGGCAAGCCCTAAACCAGTGCCTTTACCCACTTCCTTGGTGGTAAAGAACGGTTCGAAAAGGTTGGCCAGAGTGTCTTTGTCCATACCGCAACCATTGTCACTGACTGCCAGCATGACAAAATCACCGGGGATAAAGCCTAAATGTTCTTTGCAATATTCCTCATCAAAAGTTGTGATTCCTGTTTCTATGGTGAGTTTGCCCACCCCGGAAATGGCATCACGTGCATTGACACAAAGGTTGGCAAGGATCTGGTCAATCTGGGACGGGTCCATTTTGACGGGCCACAAATGGGTGGCCGGCTGCCATACGATGTCGATATCTTCACCAATGAGCCGGCGCAGCATATTCATCATACTTTCTACTGTATCATTCAAATCCAGCTGTTTGGGAGAGATGATCTGCTTTCTGGCAAAAGCCAGCAGCTTTTTTACGAGATCAGCCGATCGCCTGGCTGCATTTTGAATTTCATTCAGATCTGCATGCAGATCGTGATTTTCATCTGCATGCAACAGTGCCAGTTCCGTATGTCCCAGGATCACCCCCAGCATATTGTTGAAATCATGGGCCACGCCACCGGCCAGTCTGCCCACGGATTCCATTTTTTGGGCTTGATTGAGTTGGGTCTCCATTTTTTTCAGATCGGTAATATCTGTGGCAATCTGCATTCGGACCAGGCGGCCATCAGTCCATTCAATAGCCCGGTCGTAATTAATATAATACCTCCCAGTGACAGGATTCCTGTCATCCCAGATACGGACCCCGGCAGGTTTCCCCTGTTTGTCGATCAGCTGATCTTTTGTACAGCATTCACAGGGCTCTGATTTTTTCCTGAAGACATGGTAGCAGATATCACCGGTTTTATCCCCGCCAAAAGCGGTGATCATCCTTTTGTTCATGAACAAAATTTCATAGGTATCCATGTCTGCCACATAAACGGTTGAGTCAATACTGTTCAGAATCGTCAGAATTCTTTCATGCGAACTCCGCAATTTTTCTTCAGCATTTATCCAATCAGTAATGACTTCCGTATAAACAATAATCCCTCCGATTGAGCCATCTTCCTCATGCCAGGGGCGACATTCCCAGCGGGTCCATTCAATTGTCCCGTCATCTCGAAAATAGGGATCTCTGTCCGCTTTGGAAATTTCTCCTGCCAGTGCTTTTTGGTGAACATCCCGCCATTTCTGAGGCAAGTCAGGAAAAACATCATAATGGTGTTTTCCAATGATATCGTTTTCATTCACGTTATAATCATCCAGATACCGCTGGCTGACGTAGATATAATGCATGTTTCTATCATGTACAGCAACAGCACTGTTGGTATGTTCAATGATATACTGCATCAGTTTCTGGGAATGGGATAACTTCGCCTCGGCCTGTTTACGTTCCGTGATATCCTGAAAAGAGCCCTGCACTTTGATGATCTTGTCTTTTTCATTTTTCACTGCCTTACCGGTTGCTCTCACCCAGACACGTTTTCCTTTTTGGGTGATGATTTCCATTTCTTCATCGTAGGAAATGCCTTCTTTGGCACAGGCGCTGAAAATCTTTGTGATCTTTCCCTGCCATTCCGGAGCATAGAAGTTTATGGCTTCCTGCACAGGCGGAGAATAACCGTGGGGCATATCATGAATATCTGCCACTGCATCCGACCAAGTGCAGATATTCTTTTCCAAATCGACGCTCCAACCCCCGAACCTGGCCGTTTCACCGGCGATCTGAAGCATCGCATAGTTTGCTTCCAGTACCTTTTCCGCAAGCTTTTTATCAGTGATATCCCGGATGGCTGAAAGGTGAACCGCCCTGTCGGCAAGATAGAAATGTTCAGAGGTGATATCTACTGATATCAAACCCCCATTTTTTTTCTGATAAACGCGTTCTATTTTTGAAACATTTTCCTGACATGCCCGGCGGGTCGCTTCAGGTGTCGTGGAGAGATCTGTCATTTTCATGGATAACAGTTCTTGGGAGGAATAACCCAATAACTGGGAAGCTTTATTATTACACTCCAAAATCTGGGTGGTATTGTTGTCTACCAAAAACATGGCATTCACACCCATATTATAAAGCAGGCGGTATTTTTCCTCTCTTTCCTTTAGCTGATCC
>JAABRW010000289.1 GCA_011390695.1 Desulfotignum sp. | reverse complement strand
GCAAAGAAACTTTGGCATGCCCGAATCTGGCCACCAGAGGTCCCAGCACAAGAATGGATGCCCGCATTTTGCGCACAAGGTCATATTCCGCTTCAATTTTATGAATACCGGACCCATCCACAGTCATAACATGGTTGTCAAAGGTACACCGGGCGCCCAGGTCTTCCAGCAAAAGCCGGATGCTGTGAATGTCCATAAGATCAGGCACATTTTCAAATTCACAGGTACCGTCCACCAGAATGCTGGCCGCGATAAGCGGCAGTGCCGCATTTTTTGCCCCTGAGATGAAAACCTCTCCGGCAAGTTTTCTACCGCCATTGATTTGAATTTTATCCATAGATTGTACTGCGCTTTTTAAGACAAAAAGGGCTTTGGAAAAAGGCCAAAACCCTTTTGTTGTTATGATGGTACCTGGGACGAGAATTGAACTCGTACAGTGCTTTGCACCGAGGGATTTTAAGTCCCTTGCGTCTACCAGTTCCGCCACCCAGGCATAATCTTCAATTTTCTATCTCATCTGGCCGGATTTTGCAAGGTCAAAATGCAGGATGGGCAGGACAATCACCTGCAAAAAAACAGTTGAAAAAGGTTTTGGTCAACCGATTTCTGATCAGGGTCCTGGATGGTGGTGTTTTATGAATTCAAAGGTATACAGGATGACCCCGGCCCAGATGCAGGCAAAGGTGATCAGATTGTGGATGGAAAAGGGTTCTTTGTAGACAAACACCCCCAGCACAAAGGCAATGGAGGGGGCAAGATACTGCAGAATACCGATGGTGGAAAGATTCAGCCGTCTGGCAGCAGCAGCGAACCACAGCAAAGGCAGGGAAGTTACCACCCCTGCCCCGATCATCCAGAGGGTCAGTGCCGTATCCTTTAAAAACAAAGAGCTGCCTGTACCCATTAAAAAGAGGATATATGCCAGGGCCGGGATCATCAGAACAAGGGTTTCAACAAACAGCCCGGGCATGGGGGCTACAGGTATGCGTTTTCGGCAGTATCCGTAAAAAGCAAAGGAAAATGCAAGGGTCAAACCGAATATGGGCAGAGCCCCGTAAGCCACCAGAGAATAGACCACCCCTGCAAGGGCGAACCCAAGGGAGATGCACTGCAGGCGGGTGAAAGTTTCCCCCAGCAGCAGATATCCCAGAAGTACATTTATCATGGGATTGATATAATACCCCAGGCTGGTTTCCACCACCCGTCCGGAATTCACCGCCCAGATGTATACAAACCAGTTCAGAGCAATCAATGCACTGCTCAAGGCAAGGCCTTTTACCTGGGAAGGTGTGCAAAGAATCTGCAATACCTCTTTTCCCCTTTTCTGCAAACAGATGATGATAAAAACAAACACACAGGACCAGACAACACGGTGGCACAGAATTTCAACAGGCAGAGCCGCCTGCATCTGTTTCCAGTAGGCCGGCAAAAATCCCCAGGCGGCAAAGGCGGCAAGAGCAAACAGTGCCCCGTAAAATGGTTGTTTCATGTGATATCCCTAAAAGGTATTTCCGGATAAGGCATTTCCGGTGCCCAGTGTAGCACCATAATCTGGATTGGCAACCCAAAAAAATAAGGCCCGCTGCCAGCCGCCCGAAAAAATGATTGCCTTATACTCCATATCCTGTGACCGATATCCACAAGGTTTCTTTGCAATTGGATTGCCCCGGATTGTTTTTTCTGGTAAACACAACACCCATGAAATGGATGGATAAAAACAAACTGGTGCTGGCATCCCGGTCTCCCAGGAGAAAAGAACT
This sequence comes from Desulfotignum sp., assembly GCA_011390695.1. The sequence continues at coordinate 1,605 of JAABRW010000289.1, read as the reverse complement.
GCTGGAACAAATGGGACTTGCCATTGACATTCTCCCTGCTGATGTGGATGAAACCGAAAAACCGGGTCAGCCGCCCCTGGAGCTGGTCAAAACATTGTCGGAAAAAAAAACCGGTCATATCATGCTTCAGCGCAAAAATGCCTGGATCCTCGGAGCGGATACCATTGTTGTACAGGACAGGCAGATATTTAATAAACCGGAAAACAGAGAACAGGCTATTCATATGCTCGGCCTTTTGAGCGGTCGGACACACTCGGTGTTCACCGGATATACAGTGGGCCATTTTACCCGCAGACAAATAAAGACCTGTGCAGTTGAAACACATGTTGTGTTCAAAACTTTGACAAAACAGGAGATCCTCTGGTACACTGGCACACAAGAACCCTATGACAAGGCCGGAGGATATGCCATCCAGGGATTGGGCGCCTTTTTGGTCAAAGAAATTTGCGGTTCCTATTCCAATGTTGTGGGCCTGCCCGTGTGTGAACTCATTCAGACCCTCACAGCGTTAAATGTGATTCAATTTGAGGACAGTCACCATGAACCGGATTAAAGAAAATCTTATGGCCATTCGCCGGAATATCATTGATTGCGCCAACAGCTGTGGCAGAAACCCTGAAGATATTCAATTAATTGGTGTCAGCAAAAAAAAACCTGTCCAGATGATGAAACAGGCCATCGATGCAGGACTTGCCATCCTGGGAGAAAATTATATCCAGGAAGCCATGGAAAAAATCGATACCATCGGCCGCAATGCTGCTGTGTGGCATTTTATCGGTCACCTGCAGTCCAACAAAGCCAGATTTGCTGTCCAATATTTTGATCTCATCCACACGGTGGATACCTATAAACTGGCAAAAGAAATTGATAAACAGGCCAAAAAAATCCAAAAATGCCAGGACATTCTGCTGCAGATCAATATTGCCATGGAAGATACCAAATCCGGTGCCCGGAAAGATGAGGCAGTGGATCTGGCCCAGAAAATAATGGCCTGTGAAAATCTTTCACTCCAGGGACTGATGTGCATGCCCCCCTACTTTGATGATCCGGAAGATGCCAGAATCTATTTCAAAAAGCTGGTTCAGATCAAAGATGACATCCTGGCGGCAGGGGTGAGCCCCGGTGCCATGGCCCAGCTGTCCATGGGCATGAGCAATGATTTTGCGGTGGCCATCCAGGAAGGGGCCACCATGGTGCGGGTGGGAACAGCCATTTTCGGGAGCCGGATGTGAAACTGCTGCTGCATGCCTGCTGCGGTCCCTGCACCATTTATCCCCTTCAGGTGCTCAGAGATATGGATATCCAGGTGATGGGATTTTTCTTCCGCCATAATATCCATCCTTTCACTGAATGCCTCAAGCGCGAAGAAACACTTCGCCAGTATGCGGATGGCCAGGACCTGAAAATGATCTGGCAAAAGGATTATGAACTGGAAACATTTCTCAGGTCTGTTGCATTCCGGGAAAAAGACCGGTGCCGGTACTGCTACCATGCCCGGCTGACCGCAGCAGCCAAAGTTGCGAAAAAAGGAAAATTTGACAGGTTTTCCTCCACCCTGCTCTACAGCAGGTTTCAGGATCACGCCCTGATCCGGGAATTGGGAAA
>JAABRW010000288.1 GCA_011390695.1 Desulfotignum sp. | reverse complement strand
ATGAACATCAGAGTGGAAGAAAAAAACCCTTTTCAGGTGCAACTGGGATTTAATAATTACCAGGTACCAGCCGTAGGCTCTGAACAATGGATGGCAAACATCACCCACCAGAATCTCACCGGACATGGGGATATCTTTAACGTAAACGGGCTGTTATCAGAGGATGATAATACCCAGATTGATGTCTGGTATTTATTTCCCGTAACCGCCCGTGACACCACATTGACCATGCGTTATCGAAATAGTGATTTTGAGGTGACAGAAGGCATTTTTGAAGACCTTGATATCAGCAGTGAGTCGGAAGTGTTCCAGATTACCTTGAGACACCCTTTTTACCGAACCCTTACCCAGGAATTTGCCCTGGCGTTGTCCGGTGAAAATAACAGGAGCAGAACATATCTACTGGGGGAACCGTTTTCATTCTCGCAAGGGGCTGAAAACGGAAAATCGGTCAATACAGTGCTGCGATTCTCCCAGGAGTGGACATACCGCACCCAAAAACAGGTTGCGGCCCTGCGGTCCCAATTCAGCCTCGGCATAAATGAACTGGATGCAACCATACATGATAATGGTCTTCCTGATGGGGATTTTTTTTCCTGGCTGGGCCAGTTTCAATGGGCAAAAAAATTCAACACACTGGACACCCAGCTGCTGTTCAGGGCCAAACTGCAGCTTGCCAGTGATTCCCTGCTGGGCCTTGAACAGATTGACGTTGGCGGCAGATACACGGTCCGGGGATACCGGGAAAACCAGCTGGTCCGTGACCAGGCGTTCATAACATCCATAGAAGCCCGGGTGCCCCTGATTCAGGACAAAGGATGGACAGAGTATCTGCAGCTGGCTGCTTTTTTCGATTATGGTGAAGCCTGGAACAAGTCACTCGATACGCCTTCTCCGGACAATATCTCCAGCATCGGCCTCGGATTGAGATGGTCCGGATGTTTAATGAAGACACCCTTTGAAATACGACCGCAGATTGAAGTCTACTGGGCAATTCCGTTACGGGATATTGACACACCCGGGAGCAATTTACAGGATGATGGGATACATTTTCAATTTCTGGTACAAAATTTTTAACACCATGAAAAAAGGCGTACAGGTATGATGCGACATATATCAATAAAACAATGTATCTCTGTTAAGGGGATTTTCCTGTTGACAATGGTTCTATCGATAATGGCTGGATTGGTGTTTTCCGGATGTACGTTACAAACCAGGTCAAAAGGAGCCGATGGAAACAAACCGGTTTTGTCCCAAAAAACCCTTTCAGCCCGGGATTTTCAAGAACAAGGAAAGACCGCATGTAACAAAGGCCAGTTTGAATCAGCAGTCACCAACTGGATCCAGGCAGAAAAAATGTTTGGAAAAAATAAAAACACTGCAGGCCAGTGCATGGTGATGATTGAACTGTCACGGGCATATGAAACGACGGGACAGAGTAATAAGGCCCTGGACATATTGGATAAAGCACTGTCTTTGGCAGAATCCTCGGAAAATCATTTCTACCAGGCATCTGTACTGAATCAGCTGGGAAACCTGCACACTGTATTGGGGAACAATGATTTTGCTGAAACATGTCTGGCCCACAGCCTTTCCATTGCACAAAAACTCGATGACCCTGCGCTTACAGCATCTATTCTGAATCACCAGGGCAATCTTTATCTGGTCAGGAAAAATTTTCCAGCTGCAGTACAAACATATGCAAGCAGCGCAGCACTTTCAAAAACAGACAAAAATTTTCTTTTAACAGGCACTGCCCAGATAAACCAGGCCCGGGCCTGCATGGAAAACAATGACGTTACCGGTGTCCAGACCTTACTCAAAGAGGCTGTGAACAATTTTCAGCGCCTGAAAGACTCAAGATCCAAGGCACTGGGACTGATACAAGCGGGTCTTGCCTGGCAGGCGCTTGAAAACCTGCTGCCGGATCCTGACAATGAAATGCTGCGCCGCTGCCACACCCTTTTCACCCAGGCTTCACAAATTGCCCAAAGGCTCGGTGATCACCGCACAGCATCCTACGCCCTCGGCTATACAGGCAGGTTGTATGAAGATACGCACCAATATGCGGATGCGCTGACAATGACCCGGAAGGCCGTGCTGTCAGCGCAACAGGTATATGCGCCTGAATCCCTTTACAGATGGCAGTGGCAGACAGGACGTATTCTCAAACAGATGGACAACACATCAAAAGCGATTGATGCTTATCGGCGGGCGATTTTTACCCTGGAGTCCATCCGTTATGAAATTGACAACTGCCATGATATTCAGCAGGCTGCCTTCAGAGAAATTGTCGGTTCTGTCTGTTTTGAACTGGTTGATTTACTCCTTGAACAAAGCAGGTCTATGAAAGATCAGCAGGCACGTGAATCGCTCCTGCTTGAAGCACGAGAGGTTGTGGAGCTGCTGCGGGTGTATGAACTCAGAGAGTATTTCAAGGATGATTGTGTGGATGCCGGCAGTTTCCAGCATGTTGATCTTGAAGACATTTCCAAAAACACTGTAGTGATTTATCCCATCATGCTTGAGAACCGCATGGAACTGCTGGTGAGTTTTCCATCAGGCATGCAGCAGTTTACGGTTCATGAACGACAGGAAACAGTGACCAGAGAGATCAGAGAGTTTCGCAGAAAACTGGAAAAACTCACCACCTGGGAGTTTCTTCCCCATGCCCGGAAACTATATGATTATCTGATACGCCCCCTGGAAAAGGAGCTTTCCACCTTTCCACCCGACACCCTTGTGTTTGTCCCACCGGGCCCGCTTCGAACCGTTCCCATGGCGGCACTTCATGACGGCAGCCGGTTTCTTGTTCAGAAATATGCCAGTGCTGTTACAGTAGGGCTGAATCTCGTTGATCCCACCCCCATAAAAAGAGAAGACCTGAAAATCCTTGCCGCCGGCATTACCCGGGCATCCCAGGGGTTTCCACCGCTGCCGGAAGTGGCGTCCGAACTTCAGAATATCAGCAGGATTTTTTCAAGCAAACTGCTGCTGGATCAGGAATTCCTGATTTCCAATATGGAACAGGATTTGAAAAAGGATGAATTCAACATCCTGCACATTGCCTCCCACGGTCAGTTCCAGGGGGATGCAGACCGCACCTTTATCCTGGCGTTTGACGAAAAACTGACCATGGAAACACTGGACAAGTATGCCGGGTTTCTGCAGTTTCGCAACACCCCTCTGGATCTGCTGGCATTGAGTGCCTGTGAAAGTGCTGCCGGTGACGACCTGGCGGCCCTGGGCATGGCAGGCGTGGCTGTAAAAGCCGGGGCAAGAAGTGCGCTGGCCACCCTGTGGTTCATCAATGACATGGCATCTTCCCTTATGATCAAACAGTTTTATCTGCAGATCAAAGATCCT
>JAABRW010000287.1 GCA_011390695.1 Desulfotignum sp. | reverse complement strand
GGAGAAATGGCATTTATTCTAATCCCTTGAGGCGCCAGTTCTTTACTCAATCCCTTGGTAAAATTAACCAGGGCCGCATTCGCCGTACTTCCGGTAAGAAATGTAGGCGGCGGTGTTTTGGCGGCTGCCCCGATTATATTTATTATCCGGCCGTCTTTCCGGCCGATCATATGAGGGAGTACCGCCTGGGTCATCCTGATATACCCCAGGGTCTTCAATGTCCAGGCATTCAGGAAATCCTGCCCATCAAGCTCTAAAAAAGCCCCGGCCCTGGCTGCTCCTGCACAGTTGATCAAAATGTCGAGGCGGCCGAATTTTTCTATTGCAGCATCAGCAACCGGCTGAAAGCTTTCCCCTTTGGACAGGTCGGCCTTAATCGAAACCACCTTTGCACCGCTCTTTTCCGAAGAACCGGAAATTTCAGCCTCTGCACTCTCAAGATCCCTGTCTGCTGCGATAACGACATTGACACCTTCCATAAAAAGTGTTTTCGCACATGCCAGCCCGATACCCGAACTTCCTCCTGTTATCAGGGCGGTTTTTCCATTCAGTTTTAGATCCATATTCTATACTCCTGTTTGTTAAAGGAAAAAAATTTTTATTTTAAATTTTAAGTACCGCCCCTTCTGAGGCGGAAGATACAAGTTTTGCATAAACACCAAGAAAGCCTGTTCGTATTTTGGGTTTTGGCTTCTTCCATACCCTGAACCGTTCTGCAAGTTCCTGTTTGTCCACATCTATATCCAGGCGGCCGTTTCGTATGTCAATGTCAATAGTATCCCCATCCTTTATTAATGCTATGGGGCCGCCTTGAGCAGCTTCCGGGGAGACATGCCCCACAAAGCAGCCATTGTTGGTCCCGGAAAACCTGCCGTCTGTCACCACTGCGGTTTTTAAAGCCAGTCCCTTGCCGTAGAGCAGTTTCATGGCATAGGCCATTTCCCTCATCCCGGGGCCGCCTTTGGGCCCTTCATACCGGATAACCAGTATGTCACCTGCCTGGATGCCGCCATTTAATATTGCCTGATTCGCCGCTTCCTCGGAATCAAAACATTTTGCACCCCCCTTGAACCGGTACATATCCGGGTGTATGGCCGCGGGTTTTGTAACAGCCGTGTCCGGTGCAAGATTTCCTTTTAAGACTGCCAGCCCTCCGATACCGTTCCAGGGATTGTCCATGGACCTGATCATTTTGGAATCAATCAAAGAAAAGACAGACTGGTTTTCTTCCACACTTTTACCTGTAACCGTAAGACTGTCTTTGTGCAGCAAAGGCAGAATGGCTTTCATTACAGCAGGCACACCGCCTGCTTTATGAAAATCCGACATGTTCAAGTCACCGGCAGGGTTCATTTTTGCAATATAGGGTGTTGTGCTGCACAGTTCTCCAAAATGGGCCATATCGACAGGAATTCCCGCTTCATAGGCAATAGCCGGAATATGCAGGGCTATGTTGGTAGATCCGCCAATTGCAGCATTGATCCTGACAGCATTGTCAATACTTTTTCTGTTGATGAGCTTACGCGAAGTAATGTTATTTTTCACCATATTCACAATGGTGTGCCCGGCTTTTTGAGAAGCTCTCAGTCTTTCCGAACGGGTTGCCGGAATGGTTGATGTGCCGGGAAGACAAATACCCAGCGCCTCGGCAACACAGGCCATGCTGTTGGCTGTCCCCAGAAAGGAGCAGGACCCGCAGGAAGGCATGACATTGTCTTCCAGAAAGTGAAAGGCGGTTTCATCGATCTTTTCAGACTGCATCATACCAAGGGCCTCTGAAATGGAAGTGATATCAGAAGAGCGGCCGTCGAATCCGCAGCCGCCCTCTGCAGGGCCTCCGTTTACAATAATCGCAGGCAGGTCGATCCGCGCAGCAGCCATCAGCATGCCGGGGATGATTTTGTCACACGAGCCCAGCATTACAACACCGTCAAGCCTGTGGGCCTGGACCATGGTTTCAACACTGCCTGCAATCAATTCTCTGGAAGGCAGTATATATTTTCCCCCTTCATGGCCGCTGGCTATGCCGTCACAGGCCCCGATCACCCCGAACTCAACAGGCGTGCCCCCGGCCTGGAGAATCCCCTGTTTAACATATTCTGCAACCTGTTTAAGGTTGTAATGACCGGACACAAGGCTGCTCCAGGAATTGGCAATCCCGATAATGGGCCGCTCCAGATCCAGATCGCTGTATCCCATGGACTTAAACAATGACCTGACTTTTGACCAGCGCGGCCGTTTCAATATTTCCTGACTTCTTAGGCCCATGCGGTTAATTTTCTCCTCAATGATGCTGCAACCGGTTCAACACACCGGCTATCAAAATAATTCTGTTTCAAGCTTACATACCTTTGGGCACACGCCCCTTGTCTAAAATGAGCGTATCATCAATTTCCAGACTGGCCTGAGAGTAAATAATATCGATATGGCACGGGGCCTCGACTTTTCCGCCAAAGGCATAATTGCTTCCGATACCGTGGTGACCGAATCCAAGTTTGCCCAGATCTTCCAGGTTGGTGGCATACGCTCTGGCGGCAGGATTCAGGCCCACGGCAAATTCAGCAAGATTGTAGGCTGATCTGTCGTTAAAAGATTGCAGCGTCGTGCGTAAATATTCCGCTGCCTGCTTTCCGGTAATCTTCACCACATCTCCGTTCTCAACTTCAATGGTAACCGGTTCTTCACGGATGACACCATACCCCATTAACCGAACATTTCCTACAATAACCCCCTTGGCAGTGCCCTCAATGGGGGCGATGTTCACTTCGCTGTTCGGCAGTGCGGCAAACCGGCCCGGCTCCCGGAAAAGTCCTGTTTCATAACTCACTGGTCTGCCGGTAATTTCAGCAGTCAGATCTGTTCCCGCACTGGAGGTCATTCTGATTTTTTTACCGTTCTCAATGAATTTACCCAGTCTGCGGCCAAGCCGGTCATTTTCTTCAAAGTCTCCCAGGATTCCGCCGGTACACAGACAGTCCTCGGTTGCTTCGCACATCGTGCATACCCGGGCCCCGTTTTTTATGGCTGCAATACGTGCATCCGTGTGGGTCATGGACCAGCTGGTGGGCATAATCAGCACATCGCTGTTTGCTGCCGCACCCACGACTGATCTCGGCACCTGGGCCCCATGGGCACCCGTCGGTGGAAAAGCCACAATAACGGGCATTCCCTGTACGGCATATGCGGCTGCAGCAAGGGCTTCCGCCATACGCAATTTGTTTGTATCACAGGTGATAACAACGTTTTCGCCAGGTTTGACCCCGGCACACTGTGTCATTATTTTCATTGCACCGGGCATCATCTCTATGAAACTGGAAGACCCGGGAATATAGTGGAAATGTTCAATCGGCCAACCCATATAAACTCCTTCATTC
>JAABRW010000286.1 GCA_011390695.1 Desulfotignum sp. | reverse complement strand
ATCGATATTGGGTTCCTGGGTGCACCCCCCGGGAAAAATTGCAGTGGCATGGGGAAACTTACCGCCGAAAATGGCTGAGGCCTTATTGGCCTTTTTTTGAATCTCAAGGGATTCAATATAGTGTTTCAAGGCATTGACATTTGCTGTGGCATCGGACATATAGCGCCCTGACAACCTTGGTAAAAAAGGGGCTGCAGGAAAGGAAAATTTTGCGCCGGTTTCAGCCTTCACCCAGTCCCTGAGAGCGGTTACATCAGCATCCGATCCCTTATATTCAAGTATGGCGGTCACATCTACAAAATCCAATGCAGACAATTGATAAAAATGTAACAAATAATCAAACAGGTGGTTTGCTCCTTGTATCAAATTATGCAGAATACGGCCGTTGGGCGGGACCACAAGGTTGTATGCATTTTCCTGGGCATAAGAGGATGCAATGGCATGGGCATAGGGGCAGACACCGCAGATTCTCTGGGTAATCTGCTGTGCATCCAGCGGGTCCCTGCCCCGGAGAAAAACTTCAAATCCCCTGAACATTTCGCCCAGGCTTTCCGCCTTTGTGATCACATTATTTTCAACCGTTGTATGGATACTTAGATGTCCTTCCAACCGTGTTACGGGACCAATATCAACTTTCATAATACTCCTTGTTAAATTCGATAATACATTACATCTCTTCTGATCTGATTAATTTATTTATTTCTTTAATGATAACCTTGATATCCACTGATTTTTCAAAAAAAAGATCTGCACCGCAGGATAAAATTTTTTCTCTGTTTTTTTGATTTTCGTTACCTGAAATTGCAACTATCTTTATGTCTGAGGAGCTGTTGTTGTTTTTTAACTGCCGGCAAACTTCAAACCCGTCCAGTTTTGGCATATACAGGTCAAGAATCACTATATCCGGTTGAAATTTAATGGTTTTTATGCCTGCTTCGAACCCGTCTGATGCAGAATCCACCGCAAATCCATACTTCATGAATGCCACAATTAATAATTTTCGTACTGACGGATCATCATCAACAATAAGAACTTTATGTTTCTTTATCCCGGTTCGACTGCAATTTGTCATTCCTTTTGATGTAATAAACGTGTGAAGATCTTCGCGAAATATTCTATAGTGACCACCGGCAGTTACACCGGCATTAAGTGCCCCGGACTTGATCCATCTCCATATGGTTGCCCTGGTGACTTTGCAAAGTTTTGCAGCTTCTGTCACCGTAATTATTTCATCATCAACTTTCATAAAAAAGCCTGAACTTATTGGGTTAAATGGTTTAATACATTTGAAACCAATGTAACGTTTGAAACGTTATGCTTTTTCATAGTCTCTGTCAATACAAATTGTATTTAATAATGATATCTGCATGAAATAATTGTGATATAATCGTCATCGACAGCGTAAACCAAACGATTTGTATCATCAATTCTTCTGGATAAAAACCCGGATAGATTTTCTCTCAATGGTTCAGGTTTTCCTATACCAGTAAATGGCTGCGTCATTACGTCACTAATGAGTTTGTTGATGCGTTTTAAGGTCTTTTTATCTTGAGTCTGCCAATACGTATAATCTTTCCATACTTCCCCGGTCCAGGCTAACCTCCTATTCATTTATTACATCTCTTTCCTGGACTTTTCCATCTCTAAACTGTTCAACAGATTTCGTTACATGGGCTGCATTGGCAGGTGATCTCAGAAGATAAAAAGTTTCCATGAAACTGTTGAAAGTTTCCAAAGACATAACAACCGCATTTTCTGCGTCACGGCGGGTAATGATTGTATAATCCGCATCATCTATTACCTGATCCAGCACTGATTTTAAATTATTTCTTGCTTCGCTGAAATTTATAATTCTCATGTTATCCCCCACACTTGTATTGTTTATTGTACAAGTACAATAAACATTTTCAAACTTGTCCAATATTTAAATTTTCTATATCAGCCGATCACAGAATCTATCTGCCCCGGCTATTTGCCGATGAAGATACTGGCAGATCAATTATAAACTTCTTGATTTTGTCCAGTCATCCAAGTAGGTTGTGACCGTGTTTTCAGGATTTTATACTGGATAAAATCAAAGACATGACTCCAAGCAATGAGATGGAACAACCATGACGGACCTGATTGTCAACAATATTAAATGGTCTTTGAATGAAGCCAGCGAGAGGTACCACCGCCTGGTCCTTTTAACGGGTGAATCCGGTTCCGGCAAAACAGCCGCGCTCCAGAAGGTCGCAGATGACCTGGAAACGTCGGTTATCAATATCAATCTGGCCCTTTCACGGGAGCTGCTGGATCTGACAGCCAGGCAGCGCTCCCTTCGGGCGGCATCTATTCTGGATCAAATTGTGGACAAAGCCGGATCACCTGTGGTACTGGATAATCTTGAAATTCTGTTCGACAGAGAGTTGAAACAGGACCCGCTCCGCCTGCTGCAGGGCATATCCAGAAACCGTTCCGTAGTGGCATCATGGAACGGCATTATCGATTCAGGCCGGCTTTTGTACGCTGAAGCCGGACATCCGGAATACCGCTGCTATGAGCAGGTGGATACACTTATTGTGGGCATGGAGGGAGCAGCCACCATAAATAATGATAAATAAAAAAGCAGGACAAGCATGAAATACGGCGAACTTATCCAGTTTGATCCGATTGAGACGGTCATTCAACTGCGTGATGCAGATAAATCCAGCACAGCACATACCCTTGTCAACACCTATGTCATTTCCGATGACATGGCTGAAAAATTGACCGGGAATGTATATAAAGATGACAGGATTGAAAAGAAAAACGTTGAGGCGGTGTTTCCCCAGCTTCAGTTTGACCGGCCGGTCGACAACAAGGGCCTGCTGGTTGTGGGAAATTACGGAACCGGTAAGTCCCATTTGATGTCGGTTGTCTCCAGTATTGCATCGGATGCATCCGTGGTGCCGGGTATAAAACATGCGGATGTCAGGGAGGCTGCCGCCGCTATTGCCGGCCGTTTCAAAGTCATACGAACCGAGATCGGTGCCAGCACCATGTCCCTGCGGGATATCCTTGTGGCGGAGCTGGAAGAAAACCTGGAGAAAATGGGTGTGACGTATGTGTTTCCTGATCAGTCATCCACCCGGAATCACAAATATGCGTTTGAAGACATGATGGCAAGATTTGCAAAAGTGTTTCCGGACCATGGCCTGCTGCTGGTGGTGGATGAGCTCCTGGATTTTCTGCGCACCCGCAGAGATCAGGAACTGATCCTGGATCTGAATTTTCTCCGGGAGATCGGAGAAGTGTGCAAAGACCTGCGGTTCCGGTTTATGGCCGGGCTCCAGGAAGCCATTTTTGACAGTCCCCGGTTTGCCTTTGCCGCCGACAGCATCCGCCGGGTAAAAGACCGGTTTGAGC
>JAABRW010000285.1 GCA_011390695.1 Desulfotignum sp. | reverse complement strand
TGGCCATGATATGCCATGTGCGGTCATTGAAACGGGTTTCTGCAAAAGTGGTGCCATGAATATGGTTGTTTTTCTCCACAAATTCTGCAGCTTTGTCAGGAAAGGGTGTGAGGGTGGAATAGATCAGTACGTCCTCATCAAAGCGGTCCCATTCAGCTGCGCGGCCGAGCATTTTCATGCCGGCTTCCCAGCTGCTGCGCTTCAGAGCGGTTTTGCGGATGGCTACTGCCAGCTCAGCACCGGTCTGCTGGTGAATACTGTCAAGGACATCCTCGATTTCCTTGCCCAGTTCCACATATCCTGCAAGTGCACCCTGGTGAAAAACCGGCTGTACCACCCGCAGGGTAAAGGTGCCAAGAGGTCCCAGTTCAATGCCGAAAGCGGTTTTTCCGGTTTTCTCTGCCTGTATCGCTGTGAACCGCTGGATATGGTCGGAATGTTTTTCAGGTTTGTGGACCCGGAGCAGACAGATACGGGCAGGATCCAGAAAATAAAAATGGGTAATGGCATAGCGGGTTTTCAGTCCGGCAAAAACAGGGGCATATCTGTCCAGCAGTTTTTGGCGGTCTCCGGCGGCAAGCGTTTTGACAAGATCTGTTTGCTTTGTCAGGATATTCAGTACGGCTGTCATGGCCCGGGACTGTTCATCCAAAGCCCGGGAAAACTCGCTGTCTGCCTGGGTAAGAATCCGCTGCCCAAATCTGTCCATCCGGGTGTTCTGGTGGTGTGCCATCAATGCAATGAAACCGGCTGCAAGCAGCACAAAGACACAGACCAGCGGAATCATCAACCGTTTCAGAACCGGCGTGAACGATAAATCCACCCCATTTCTGGAAATATGCTTATCCATCCCATTTTTCACGGACCAAGGCCTTATACTGTGGTAAAATATCTTAATTTTGCTGAAGTATAAGGTTTGCAGCCAATAAATTCAAGGGTGGGGTTATAATACAGCCTGCAATATTTTCATTGCTTCAAAATTTTCAAAACCCATATACGCGCATCAGTCGCATTTTTTTCTCCTTATTGTCCTAAGCTACTGGATTACTGTTGTTTTTTATTTGGGGCATTTGATAATTGACAATGCATCTCTATTGTCTGTTTCCATATTCAGTTCAGGCATGGGTGGTATCTTTGCATCAAAATGATCAATCCGTATGATCTGTTTAACCGGCATCATCTGATACACGCATCCGGCCGCCAGATCATTCGGCCTGACTGGAACCATAGCACAGGCTGTCCGGTATGTGAACCCGGATGAAGGATCATTTTGGCGCCTGAAAAATGGATTTTGACCGGAAATCCTTGTGTTTTGGAAAAATGCCTGATACAAACATGAATAACAACTGCGGCTGAAGCCGTTGCCACACTAGCAGGACCTGCCGCCCGGCGGCAGAACAAACAGAGAAAACCATTAAAAAGGCCATGAAGGCCCATTCTTTTGTAATAAAAGAAGACCCTTCATGGCCTTTTTTTGTCTGTTTTTTTTTAAAAGGCAATCCGGGCCATGGACAGGAAAAGAGTTCATTGTCATGAAGATTTTACCAGATTTTTTACAGCAAAAAGGAGATATTTCATGCGTATAAAAACTATTGCAGCATCTTTTATTGCGGCGGCATTTATGATCGTGGAAGCCTATCCGGCCCTGGCCCATTTTGGTACAATCATCCCATCGGATGACATTGTCACCCAGGATGACGACAAAACCCTGGAAGTGCAGGTTAAGTTCATCCATCCCATGGAAATGCACTATATGGAGATGGCCAAGCCCAAACAGTTCGGGGTACTTCACGATGGCAAAAAGACCGATTTGATTGGCAGTCTTGCAGCGGCAAAAGGAAAAAGTCCTGACCAGAATCAACCATTTACCTTTTGGACCACCGACTATCAGATCCGCAGACCGGGTGACTATACCTTTTATGTTGCACCCGCCCCTTATTGGGAGCCGGCTGAGGATCTTTTCATCGTGCACTACACAAAAGTCTGTGTAAACGCATTCGGTCTTGAAGAGGGATGGGATCAGCATGTGGGACTGGAAACAGAAATCATCCCGTTTACCCGTCCTTACGGGCTCTGGACCGGCAATCTGTTCACCGGCCAGGTGCTGCTCAAAGGCAAACCCGTGCCCTTTGCCGAAGTGGAGATCGAATATCTGAATGAAACCCCGGGAAATATCAATATCGTGCTCCCCCCGGCAGATCCCTATGTCACCCAGGTGGTCAAGGCAGATGAAAACGGTGTGTTCAGCTATGCCATGCCCAAAGCCGGCTGGTGGGGGTTTTCAGCACTGAACCAAGCCGAGTGGACACTCACCCATGATGGTCAGGAAAAAGGCGTGGAGATCGGCGCGGTCTACTGGGTCCGGACACGGGATATGAAATAGGCGGAGGTTAAGATGAAATATGTGAATTGTTTGTTTGCTGTCTTGTTTGTGGTATTGTCGTTTTCTGGGACTGCCGTGGCACACAAGATGAACCTGTTCGCTTATGCCGAGGGGGGGACCATTTTCACGGAGAGCTATTTCCCTGACGGCAGAGCGGTGGAAGGGGGAAAGGTACTGGTTTATGACAGCAAAGATACGCTGCTTCTGGAAGGGGTGACCGATACAGAAGGCTTGTTCAATTTTGACATTCCAAAGGGTGATGATTTGAAAATCGTGATTGATGCAGGTATGGGGCATAAAAACAGTTTTACACTCAAAAAGGCCGAAGTGGAGGCCGGGAAATGACACGCATGCAAAAAGGGCTTGCCATAGGGCTGTTGTGCCTTTTTCTGGCGGGGCTGTCCGGTCCCTTGTGGGCCCAGGCCCCGCCCGAAAACAGTACCGGGGAGGTCATCGCTCTTTTGAAAGAACAGAACAGCGCACTCTCCCGTGATCTCAGACGGATTCAGCGGGAGATAGCTGCGTTACGGGCAGATCTTGACCAACCCGGTGTGAAGGATGTGTTTGCCGGTATCGGCTATATATTCGGGCTGTTCGGTGCGGCCGCCTTTGCTGCATCCCGGCGAAGGGAGTAATGATGCATATTTCCGACGGTGTCCTTCCTCTTGCTGTGACGATCGGCGGCTATGCGGCCAGCGCAGGGCTTGCGGCCTGGAGTGCCCGCCGCATTCACAACCGGGACCTGCCCAAAGTGGCGGTGGTCACGTCCGCCTTTTTTGTGGCCTCCCTGGTGCACGTTCCCTTTGGTCCCACCAGCGCCCACCTGCTGCTGCCCGGCCTTGCCGGTGCCCTGCTGGGCCCGGCCGCGTTTGTGTCCATCGGTTTAGGGCTGCTGCTGCAAAGTGTGTTGTTTCAATTCGGCGGCATCACCGCGTTAGGGGCCAACGCAGTGATGATGGGGGTGCCGGCCGTGATCTGCGGCTGGTTTTTCCAGCAGGTCAGGGGCCGGA
>JAABRW010000284.1 GCA_011390695.1 Desulfotignum sp. | reverse complement strand
TTAAATTTTTCATTTTCCTTGAACAGGGCAACAATGCTTTTGAAGCTTGGATGAAACGGATAGGTTGACTCAATGTCATTGGCAAGGGCTTCGGCACTTCTTTCAACGGTTCTGGCCCTTGCCGCTTCTGCCAGCCGCGATGCATATACAGCCGCGATATCACTGATCTGGCTTTTATCCGGCAATGCCGTAAAAAGCCGTTTGCGCAGAATCTCATAAATTTCATTGGACTCCAGATTGACCGGGGTGATGGAAACCTCGGCACGCCCAAGCTCCTGGGTTGCGTCATTCAACGCGCGCTGGATCAGTTTTCCGCCGGTATCATAGGCTGCCGTCAGATCTGATACCACAATACACACGTTTTTCTTTTTCTGGGCCGCTGTCAGCATGTTGGAAAACGCCCGGGTGACCACATCGGCAACGGTTCCATGTCCCAACACCTGGGTGCTGTAGTAATGGAAATAGGGCGGCAACTCATCCAGCAGAATCAGGATGGGGTCTTCTCCTTCAAACAGGGACAGCCATGATTGTTCATCCGGTGCCTTGGCCCCGGATTCCCAGAATTCCCTGAAGACGCTTTCCCTGGACAACTGGCGGGCAATTTCTCCCCAGAAATAGGTATGCGGGTTGTTCCGACCATTGAATGCTGCAATCTTTGCCGACCCAAAGTCGGATTGATATGGCATGGATCCGATCCGTTCTTCCCGGAGAGAGGGATTTTTTGCCAGGAGTCCGAATCCGACCATCAAATGCGTCTTACCACCACCCATGGCCTGTTTGAGATGGAATACCGAGTCATTGGTCTTTCCGGCAAGGCGGGCCATGCCTTTGGATAGCAAGGCCTTCATCCCGTCGGTGATGAATGTTTTTTTGAAATATTCCTGCCCATCGGTATCCTGAATAATCTGATCCAGTCGCTCGATCTGATCCCCGACATTGATGTCGAGTGCGTTGGGCTGTAACCGGCAAGCATTGCGGACGGTTTTCATCAAATAGCTCCTGACATATGCGTTTTTTACTTTTTCAACGCCATCCTCTATTATTGCGGTCAATCGGTTGACCGGAATTCATGTTTAGAAAATCTGATCCAGCAATATTGGGTCAACCAAGGCTAAGGTATATGGCTGAACTACAAAAATCAAGTTTTCTTTACTGATATCACCCCCATGAGAATTGAGCCATTCATCCTGGACTGAACATAAAATCATCCACACAACAATCATATTGCAACTTCCTCAGCTTATGAGTATCCAGATTATCAGACAACGCCTTTTCCGAAATGGCTCTCTGAAACTTGATTACTGGTCCAGCGTCTCCATGGGGGTCTGCCGCCATTTTGCCATTGACAAAGTGACACACAAGCGATACACTTCGGGATACAATACGTCAACAGGAGTGATGATACCATGCCGACAAAAAATCCAAGAATAAATGTGGTTCTGGAAAAAGGACTCTACTATACCATAAATGAAATGGCTGCCAATGAAGGTATATCCATGTCCCTGGTCATGCGGGATCTGGTGAAAGAGGCGTTGGAAATCAGGGAAGACATTGCACTATCGAAAATTGCAGACCGGAGAGAACAAACCTTTGATTCCGAAAAAGCCCTGTCCCATGAAGATGTATGGGATTGAATACCACCTGGATGTAAAAAAAAGGGATCTGCCCAAGATAGATCCGGATATCCGAATGCGTATCAGAAAAGCTATTGAAGAACGGATAATGACTGCGCCTGATGCGTATGGTCTGCCGTTGCGGAAAACCCTGAAGGGCTATTGGAAAATCCGGGTAGGGGATTACCGGATCGTGTACAAAATATCCGGTCAAAAAATTACCGTACTTTGTATCTGCCACCGCAGGGAAGTGTATCAAACAGCGGCCAGGCGATAACATTCGGAAGGGTTCAGTCAGGAGATAGAGATAACCATCCCCGGGCAGATACATGATAATTGCATCTGCCCGGGGACACCGCTTCCACTCTGCCTGGATGAGGTGGTGATGCGGGGGACAGTATTGTTTTTGAAGCATTTGACAAAAAAGCGTTGTGAATATATGTTATTGACATAACCTTATGGGTTACAACAGATTGATCATATAGAAACAAAGTGATTTTGAATAGCTGGAATTAACAATAGGGATCTGGTGATTAAACAATTCAAACATAAGGGGTTGAAAAAATTCTTTATCAAGGATGACCAAAGCGGCATTAACCCGCAACATGCAGCTACCCTGGGAGATATATTAGACCGGTTGGATGCAGCCATAGAAATTAAAGACATGCACTTTCCAGGATCGAATTTACATCTCTTAAACCCCAAAAAAGACGGAATTTATGCTGTGTCGGTTTCAGGCGCCTGGAGAATCACTTTTAAGATTGTTGACGGAAATGTGTACGCAGTAGATTACAAACAATACCACTAGGGAATTAAAAATCGGTTAATAAAACATTAATAGCAAACGGATGACTGGGAAAGAAATAAAAAATAGAAAGGTGCCAGGAAATGAGAAAGATGAGAAAACCCGCACACCCCGGAAGAATCTTGAGAAAACACTACATTGAACCGTTAGGTTTGACTATTACGAAATTGGCTGAGATATTGGATGTTTCAAGAAAAGCGGTTTCAGCGATCACAAATGAAAAAAAAAGCGTTACCCCGGACATGGCTTTACGTCTTTCAAAAGCATTTGATACCACACCGGATCTGTGGGCCAATCTACAAAAAAATTATGACATGTGGGAAGCTGAAAACAAAGCAACCGGTTGGCAGAATGTGCCAAAAATAGATATGGCAAATGCAATATCATCTACTACCTGATCCAGCAGGATCGGCGCCCATTTGGTCAAAAAAGAGCAAATATAATCTGTTTGCATTGCTTACCTTGTAATTTCGGAATAAAATATCCTATATTACAAGGCAGTGACGAATTTCCCGTCAGCAGCGATGTAACCGTCATTTCTTTACCGCGGTTCATGAAAAAGCTTGCGTCGTGTTAAAAAAGACGCATGGCAGCAGCCATAAAGAAAAACTTTGCGGAGCTGGGAATATGAGAGCAGAAGTACACAAATTTGTCCCTGCATGGCCGGAACGGCAAATAGTGCAGCGGACCGCTGCACAAATTCCAAGCAGGATTATTGTATTCTCTTTGTCGGAGAATTTGCAGAAATACAACCTCAAGTAAAGCTTGAGAGAAATCCGGACCGAAGAGGTCTTCCGCCATGTGTACCGCGTTTACCCGACGCTGCCGTCACCATATTATGACTCCCGGCCTGCGGCGTAAAATGTGAAAAACCATCAGACGACTGCACCCGAAGCAGCCGTAAAACCCCGGCCATGCTGCAACCCAACATTATATCTGTATCTAAACAGCAAATGCAGCCTTTAAGGTAGAAGCTTGAAGCAGCTGATCAATCACAAACCGGA
>JAABRW010000283.1 GCA_011390695.1 Desulfotignum sp. | reverse complement strand
GCAATATTGTAGAATTTTGACTGAATTCTCTAATAAGATAAAAAGATAGGTATCATTATGTATCACCTTAGGCAGATATAAAGATGGCTGAAAACCCCACCTATGAAGAGTTGAAAAAAAGGGTTGCTGAAGTAGAACAACAGGTCGATCAGAATAATACAGCGGCAATATCAAATCCGCGTTCAATGCTGAATGCTTCTCCCCTGGCCATTGACATCACCGAACGGAAAATGGTGGAAAAAGAACTTTCGCAAATATTTTCCATGTCCATGGATATGCTCTGCATTGCTGATATTCATCGCTCCACTCTCCTCAAGGTAAACCCTGCTTTCACAGAAATCCTCGGATTTTCAGAATCGGAGCTTTTGGGCAAACCTTTTTTAGAGTTCATTCATCCCGAGGACATTGATGCGACTCGTTCCGTAATCAATAAAAAACTAAAGATGGGTGAAAAAGTCATTAATTTTGAGAATCGATATCAATGCAAAGAAGGAAAATACCGCTGGTTAAGCTGGACATCCCATCCAAGTATTGAACAAGGCCTGACTTTTGCGGCAGCCCGTGACATCACGGAACAAAAGCTGCAGGAAGAAGCGCTCCAAACAAGGGAAGCCCGTCTGAAAAAAGCCCAAAGAATGGCTAAGGTTGGTAACTGGGAATATGACATTGCCACGGGCAAAGTATGGGGTTCGGAGGAAGTATTTCGCATTTACGGCATTGAACGGACCTCTGAATTTCTTCCTCTTGATGAAGTTGAAAGTCACATCATTGATGCAAAAAGAGTGAATCAAGCCTTGGTGGACCTTATCACCCAAAACAAGACCTATGATATTGAATTTCAGATCAACTCGAAAAACAGAAAAGAACCGATCCATGTTCATTCAATGGCGGAGCTGATTTTTGATGGAGATGGAAAATCTGAAAAGGTGGTGGGTGTCATTCAGGACATCACTGAATCAAAACAGGCTGAAAAGGTCCTGAAAAAAAACCATGAAATGCTCAAGCGTACTGAAGCCATGGCCAGTATCGGCAGTTGGGAATGGGATGTTCAACATGACCGGGCGTATTGGTCGGAAGAGCTGTTTCGAATATTCGGACGGGATCCGGCTGAGGGTGCCCCTTCCTTTGCGGAGCAATCGGAATGCTATGCAAATGGAGACATGCAGCGTTTAAAAGATGCGGTTGAGATATGCGTTAAACAAGGGACGACATACGAAATTGAAGTGAGCGCCGTTCGACCGGATGGTGAAATAAGGCACTGCGTTTCCAGGGGACGACCAGAATACGATGAGAATGGAGATGTCTTCCGGCTCACCGGATCTTTCCAGGATATTACCGACCGAAAGCAGTATGAAATGGAGAGAAATCGTCTTGAAGCGCGGTTAAAACAGGCCCAGAAAATGGAATCTATAGGCTCCCTGGCCGGTGGCATCGCCCATGACTTCAACAATATTCTGTTTCCCATTGTAGGGCTGTCGGAAATGATGCTGGATGATTTTCCTCCCGGCAGCCTGGAACAGCAGAATCTGAATGAAATCTTTCTGGCCGGCAAAAGAGGGCGGGACCTGGTCCAGCAGATTCTGTCTTTCAGCCGGCAGTCGAATCACCAGTCGATACCGGTTCACATTCAGAAAATACTCAAAGAGGTGCTGAAACTCTGCCGCGCCACTATTCCGGCAGATATCCTGATTACACAGGATATAAAGACTGACTGTGGTCCGGTCATGGCAGATCCCACCCAGATCCACCAGATCGCCATGAACCTGATCACCAATGCTTACCATGCGGTAGAACCGGCCAGCGGCAGCATATCGATTCAGCTGACGGAAATGGATGTGACATCAACGCATGATCCCGCTGGTGACCTGGCATCGGGCCGATATGCCGTACTGTCAGTTTCCGACACCGGTATTGGGATTGACGGGGCGGTGATTAACAAGATATTTGACCCGTATTTCACTACCAAGGAAAAAGGAAGGGGAACCGGCCTGGGTCTTGCCACGGTTTACGGTATCGTAAAAGCACATGGGGGAGATATCAGGGTTCACAGTGAGATAGGAAAAGGGTCTTCTTTTCAAGTATATCTGCCGCTCCTGGAAAAAGCACAGGAATCTCAACCTGAAAAAGAAATGACCCCCCTTCCCACAGGCACGGAACATATCCTGATAGTGGATGATGAAAAGGCCATTGTTCACCTTGAAAAGCAGATGCTGGAACGACTGGGATACCAAACCAGTGTTTTCACCAGCAGTCGAGAAGCCCTGGCTGCGTTCAAAACAGATCCATCACTGTTTGACCTTGTCATAACAGATATGAACATGCCGAATATGAACGGAATGAAGCTTGCCACGGAACTGATTGCTGTCCAGCCGGATATTCCCATAATTCTGTGCACTGGATTCAGTGAAAGGATCGACAATAAAAAAGCTGAGGTCCAGGGGATCAGAGGCTTGCTTGTGAAACCGGTGGGAATGAAGGATCTCGCAATAAAAATTCAAGAAGTATTAGACACAACCAAAAAAGAGGGTTGAGTAATGGGATCCGAAGTTTGCTGAACAGGAACGGGAGAATCTCATTTCCGAACTGAAAGGTGCCCTGGCCCTTCGAATTTTGGCTGATCGTTTAAAGCACGGCAACAGATTTTTCAGGGTTGATGGTTACAAAAGCTCTATATTTTAGCAATGTGGATAGGGGTTTTTACCTATAGCGATTAGGGGCTTTGCCTGATTGACAAGTTCAATCCATGGCCCAGATGGCTGAAAAGCATGGCTGGCGTTTATCAATGCAGACTGGCGGGATTTTCAAAACAATTGACATGCGGGCATTTCATTGATATGGCATTCATGATAGGGAAAAACTATTCGGTTCCCTAAATATCAACTGTTTTATTAATGTATGAGGATTCCTTCAGATTGATGAACCATGTTTTTCGAATCATTGCGGTCCTTTTAATTGTTTTTCCTTTCATCAGTTGTGAGACGAAAAATTACAAAGATCCCCTGACCCCGGAAGAAAGAGCGTGGCTGATTCAGCATGATGGAAAGATAACACTGGCCGTTGAAGCGGGTTATGCACCCTTTGCATTTATTGATGAGAACGGTGAGAGCCGGGGGCTGGCAACGGAATATATCGCGTTGCTGGAAAACAAATTGAATTTCAAAATCAATAAAATCAAGTTCAACTCACTGAACGAAATCCTGGACGCGGCCAAAAACAAAGAAATCGACATCGTAAATGCAGTGACCCGGACCCAGAATCGGGCACAGTATCTGCTTTTTACAAAACCGTTTATCGAAATACCGAACGTGATCATTGTCAGAAAGGATCAGAAAAAGTCTCTTTCAGTCGGCCAGATGAAAAACATGAAAGTATCTCTGGTTAAAGGCTATGCCATTACGGAATACCTGATCACTAATTATCATG